>HF985358.1 GCA_000432015.1 Clostridium sp. CAG:1024
AGGCTCTCTGCTGGTAAGACAGTAAAATCAAATTTCGTGGAACAGGCATGATTTCGGTCATGCCTGTTCCGCTTTTAGCAGCTCATCCACGGGGATGAAGCCTATGAGGTCATAGGAGTTTCGTCAAGCCTCCTTCTTTCATTCATTCGCTTCGATTCATTACACTCAAACGGCAATTCAGCTCGTAGAGTGCGGTGCGGTTTGAATCCCATTGTAGTTTTTGATATGCTTCTTCATAGGTTAACCAAATGCACTCAGTATGCTCGTGGGACAACTGTATATCTTCCCGGCACTCAAAGCCGAAAGTATATTCTGGAATCACATAAGTATCCTTGTCCCAATGCTGACGGCGCTTCTCGGATATAATTGTAACAGGGATATAGGCTAAACTTCTAAGTTCCACCCACTTATCAGACTGCACTCCGCCTTCTTCAAAGGTTTCTCTTTTTGCCGCTTCTAATGGCGTTTCGTTATCTTCGCCACCTCCGGCTATAAACTGCCATTGGTCGTGATCGGCACGATGAAACACACAGTATAGCGGAGAGCCATTAACAATTTGATATGGGATTGCAAGTATTTGAAAAGGTGCTTGCATTATAATCCTCCTCAGTACAAAATTCTTTTTGGGGTAGCAAAACAGCCGACCGCTGTCAATGGTCAAGATGAACGGCTGCGCCGCCATTGACAGCGCCCGTCCGTTTCGCTTTTTGGCAGACAAGGCGGCGGTTGCCGCCGATTTCCATTTGGGAAATGGCGCTTGCTATTATGGAAAGGACGAATAGCAAGCAAATCAAGTGGGGCCCCACTTGAGAAAATCGCCGTGCTTGCCACCTGCTGAACTTGCAGAATAGCAAGCACAGCAGGTGT
>HF985359.1 GCA_000432015.1 Clostridium sp. CAG:1024
CTGTCTTACCAGCAGAGAGCCTTGCTTCTCTTTCTTTTGGAATGGCGAGGCTTTCTGTCTATCATTTTGCTGTCTGCTTCTTTATCGCACACAAGCATTTCACTGGCTTCCCATACCGGACTGGTAATCCTCCACGGCTTGCCTCTTGAACTCTGGACTGTACACACGGTTCTTGCACGTCATAAATGCGGCCATTCCATCCGCTTCATAGTTTCGTGCCCATTGGCTGATTGTATCTCGCGCAACACCCCCTCGTCGCGCTGCTTCACTTAGACTAAAGAAGACGATGCGCATCGCATTGATGGCATGAAAAGAACTACCACAAAGGCGCTCTTGCTTCTGCGTTCCCTTGCGTGAAATAAAAGCACGACTGTCACGAATAAACGGCTGAAAAGCAATATAAAGGCAAAGGACGACGAAGACATCGATGATGATACCGTAGGTACCTACTTAAATGTATTTACACGTTTGTTTTAGATGTGCCATCCCTGCCGGCCTCTTAGCGCACCATCCGTCGCTCTTCGGTATTCCGGCCTTCGTTATTCGCCGTCTAAAGGGAGCCCGTCATCGCTTGGCGCGATCCCACGGCCACCGTTTCCCGCTGCTTTCTTCGCCGGAACTATGCCACTCGGTCATATCCGGTATGTTTTCGTAAGCCTGTCTAGGGAGGGGGCGGGCGCAGGGCAAGCGCCATCGGACCGCAATGCATGTTGGCGCTTGTCCATACCGGCGAGTGTTTTTCTATTGATGGTCTTGCTTGAAAATGTTAAACTATGTAAGTATTAACAGCTGCAACCCCCGATGTAATATCCGTATCTGTATCGGCCGGGACGGTCGAATCGCTTT
>HF985360.1 GCA_000432015.1 Clostridium sp. CAG:1024
CGAAGCTCGACACCCTTCTCGATTATCTGCCCGAGAGCGCCGTTCTCGTGCTGGACGAGCCCGCGCGGCTCGAGGAAGCGGCAAAGACCGCGGAAATGACCTTTGCAGAGAGCGTGACCGCCATGCTTGAGCGCGGCGAGGGCGACGCCGCCCAGGGCAAGCTCCAGCTCGGCGCGGAGGAGACGCTTTCGCTGCTGAACACGCCGCGCGCCGCAGCCTGCTATGCGCTCACGCGCCCGCACCACGCCTTCCCGCCCAAGGAGATCGTACAGTTTCTTGCCCGCCCCGCGCCGCAGTATATGGGCGATACGGAAGAGCTGCTGCGCGACGTCCGCCTCTGGAAGCAAACGGGCGAGGCCGCCGTGCTCTTTGCGGGCGAGCACGCAAAGCCGCTGTTTGAGCAGCTTGCCGCGGCCGGCGCGGAGGTCGCGTTCTCCGAGACGCTCACGCGCCCGCCCGTGCGGGGGGAAGTACTCGTTACGGGCGACGCGCTGCTGACCGGCTTTGCATATCCGGAGCTGCACCTGACCGTGCTCGGCGCGTCGGAGCTGTTCGGCAAGCGCTCCACCGTGAAAAAGGTGCAGAAAAAGCGCAATACCCTGAGCTTTTCCGAGCTGTCCGTCGGGGACTACGTCGTACACGAGGCGCACGGCATCGGCCGCTTTGTCGGCGTGGAATCGCTCACGGTGGACGGCAGCACGCGCGACTATCTGCTGCTTGAGTATCGCGGCGGCGACCGGCTGTATATCCCGACCGACCAGATGGATCGCGTGCAGAAATATGTGGGCGGCGGCGACGAGGATACCGTGCCGCACCTGTCCAAACTCGGCGGTAGCGAGTGGCAGGGGCGCGTGAACCGCGCCAAAGCCTCCGCAAAAAAGCTCGCCGTCGATCTTGCGGAGCTGTATGCCGCGCGCGCGTCCGTTCGCGGCTTTGCGTTTTCCAAGGATACGCCGTGGCAAACGCAGCTTGAGGAGCGCTTCCCCTATCAGGAGACGCCAGATCAGCTCGAGAGCATCCGGGAGATTAAGGCGGACATGGAGCGCCCGCATCCCATGGACCGCCTGCTCTGCGGCGACGTGGGCTACGGCAAGACCGAGGTGGCGCTTCGCGCCGCGTTCAAGGCCGTGCAGGACTCCAAGCAGGTCGCGTTTCTTGTGCCGACGACGATCCTCGCGGAGCAGCATTACAATACGCTCTCCGCACGCTTTTCGGACTTCCCCGTGCGCACGGCGTGCCTGTCGCGCTTCCAGAGCGCGGAGCAGAGGAAACAGGTCAAAAAGAAGCTGGCCGCAGGCGAGATCGACATCGTCGTCGGCACGCACGCGCTGCTTGCAAAGGACGTGCGCTTCAAGGATCTCGGACTGCTCATCATCGACGAGGAGCACCGCTTCGGCGTGAACCACAAGGAACAGATCAAGGCGCTGCGGCAGGAGATCGACGTGCTGACGCTCACCGCGACGCCCATTCCGCGCACGCTGAACCTGTCCATGTCCGGCATTCGCGACATCAGCGTGATCGAGACGCCGCCGGACGCGCGCTACCCCGTGCAGACCTTTGTGCTGGAATACACGGACGGGCTCGTTACGGACGCCGTCACGCGCGAGCTGTCCCGCGGCGGACAGGTCTACATCGTGAACAACCGTGTGCGGAGCATCGAACAATACGCCGAGCACCTTCGGGAGCTGCTTCCGGAGGCCACGGTGCTGGTCGCACACGGACAGATGCCGGAAAAGCAGCTCGAACAGGCGATGATGGACTTTATGGAGCACAAGGCGGACGTCCTGCTCTGCTCGACGATCATCGAAAGCGGTCTGGACATACCCAACGCCAACACACTTCTTGTGCTCGAGGCCGATCGCATGGGGCTTGCCCAGCTCTACCAGCTCAAGGGGCGCGTCGGGCGCAGCACGCGGCTCGGCTATGCGTATTTCACCGTGCAGCGCGGCAGAGCCATGAACGAAAAAGCGCACAAACGCCTCATGGCCATCCGGGAATTCACGCAGTTCGGCGCAGGCTTCCAGCTTGCCATGCGCGATCTGGAGATCCGCGGCGCGGGGAGCCTCCTCGGCGCGGAACAGCACGGCCACATTGCGGACATCGGCTACGAATACTACCTCAAGATCGTACAGGCCGCGGTACGCGAGGCGCGCGGCGAGGAAACGCCGCTGCCCGAAACGGACGTGACGCTCGACATTCCGATGAGCGCGCACATTCCGGGCGGCTTTATCCCGAACGAGGTGCAGCGCCTCTCGGCCTATCGCAGGATCGCGGACGCGGAGTGCGAGGACGCGCAGCTGCTGCTGCGGGAGGAACTGGAGGATCGCTACGGCGAGCTGCCCGAGGAGGTAGAAAACCTGTTCCTGCTTGCAAAGATCAAGCAGCTTGCAAAGCGTGCATACATCGGGCTTGTGACCGTGCGCGACGGCGAAGCAAAGCTCAGCTTTTTGCCGGACGCACCGCTCGACGGCGGGAAGCTGCTCGGCGCGGTCTCGAACTTTCTCGGCGCGCAGCTTTTGGCGAGCGAGCCGCCCGCTGTCCGGATCCGGCAGAAAAACGTCGACGCTGCGGCGCTTGCCCGGAAATTGCCACAATTTATTTACACAATCGTGCATTGTGTTGACGCGCCGGAACGTATATAATGCAGGTGACTACATGAGTAAACATGGAGGAGAAAGAATGAAACTGACCCTGAAGAAGGCCCTTTCGCTGCTCGTTGCCGCGGCAATGCTGCTCTCCCTTGCAGCCTGTGCCGATAAGACCGCAGGCACGGCCGCGCCCGCCGCATCCACGGATACGAGCGCAAGCGCGGGCATTAACCGTGACGCCGTTGCCGTCCGCGTGGGCGATCGCGACATCACCGCGGGCGAAATCGCCGATATGTATACCCAGTATGTGTCCATGTACCAGGCCTACGGCATGGCCGCACCGACGGCGGATGAAGACATCAAGTCCTTGCAGGATACGGTCGTTTCGACGCTCGTCGATTACGATATCCTGCTGTATCAGGCGTCGAAGCTCGGATACGATTCTCTGACCGCCGAGCAGGAGGCCGAATTGCAGGAGTCGCTCAGCACGGAGATCGAGTCCATGATCGAGTATTACTCGCAGGACGCCGAGACCGAGGGGACCGACGAGGATATCCGCAACGCAGCCATCGCCGCGATCAATCAGGAATTGGCCAATTACGGCTGGAACACGGATTTTGAAGGCTACAAAAAACTCCGCGAGCAGGAGCTGCGGGAAGAAGCCGTCATCGCAAACCTGGAAAACTCCATCAAGGCTTCCGCTTCCGTGAGCGACGAGGACGTCAAGAACTATTACGACACGCTCTATCAGGAGCAGAAGGAACAGCTTGAGGATCCGACGCAGTATCTCGGCCTGGAGGAGGACTACGAGATGAACGGCGGAACGCCGATGCTGATCGTTCCCGAGGGCTATGTCCGCGTCAAGGTGCTGTCCGTCATGCCGGAAGGAACGCTCGACGAAAACTATGACACGCTGCTCAGCGAGATGACCGCGCTCGAAGCCGAATACGGCAATCTGGCGCTGGCAGGCGGCGACGCGGCGCGCATCACCGAGATCAAGAACGAGTACGCGCAGAAGAAGCTCGAGGCCGACGGCCTGTTCGACGCTTACACTGCGGACGCGCATGCAAAGATCCGGGAAGCATATGCGAAATTGCAGGCGGGCGAGAGTTTTGACGATGTGTTCGCCGCCTACAACGAGGACACGACCTATACGACCTACCCGGTGTTTGCCGAGCGCGGCCGGCTCATGATGCCGAATGAGGACGACGGCACCTGGGACGAGAAGCTTCGCAATGCGGCCAAGGGCCTGACCCCCGGACAGTATTCGGACATCGTGGAGATCGAGGGCTCGTACTTCATCGTCTACCTCGTGGGCGAGGAGCCGGCGGGCGACGTTCCCTATGATACGGTACTGAACGCTCTGCGCGAAAGCGCGCTCGCATCGCGGCAGGAGACCGTCTGGCAGGCGCAGCAGGAGGAATGGTCGAAAGACACCTCCATCGTGACCTACTATGAGGACGCTTACCGCAGCATCGGCAAATAAAACACGAAACACAGCGCAGCGCGCCGCATTCGGAACAACGGGTGCGGCGCTGCTTGTTTAAGGGACGATTTCTTTTCTCTGAAGAAAAAACAAAAGGCGCTGCCGGGGCGGGGGAGCAAGGCGCTTCCCCCTCGCACAGCTTGCATTGCACGAAAAAACGGGCGGTTCGTATGTG
>HF985361.1 GCA_000432015.1 Clostridium sp. CAG:1024
GTCTAACTCCGGGAGCTCTTCCGAAGTACTGAAAGCCTGAGTGCAAGCCCCTGCCACGGTTACAGCTTAGCATATCAAAATCCAAAAGTCAGGCCTTAAAGTAATGTTTTTAATTACATAATAAAAAATGTTGGTCGACGCACAGCGCACAATATTCGTGCCACAGTTTCGAGCGATGATGCGAATATCATTCTGCTGAATGATCATAGTGCGCAGTACAAGCAAAGTTTAAAAAGCGGAAAAGAAGCGGAATTTTCCTTTGAAATGCAGGCACTGCCTATGGCGCTTGCAGGTTTGCACACGATGACAATAACGCTTACATATGAAAGCACGGATAACGTTTCTTTTACTGAAACTGCAATTTTCCGTGTTACGGTGGAACAGCCCGTTTTTTTTCATATGATGAAATCAAGCTGCCTGAAAAAATCACATCGGGAGAGTCTTTTTCCCTTCCTGTTTGTGTTTACAATACCGGGCTTACACCTATGTATAACGTAAAATGCACCTTGGATGTTCAAGGGCTGATTGCAGCTTCTGCATATCTCGGAAATCTGAGCCCGCAACAATCTTCTGACAAGATGATGTCCGTATTTGCAA
Organism: Clostridium sp. CAG:1024; assembly: GCA_000432015.1. Taxonomy (GTDB): domain Bacteria; phylum Bacillota; class Clostridia; order Christensenellales; family CAG-138; genus CAG-1024. The sequence continues at coordinate 598 of HF985361.1, forward strand.
CGACCATAGATTCAACAACCCGATATGGTACCACATACGGATCAGCCAGCATTTCTTATGAGGATGCGCAAGGAACGGAATACAAAGAGGTTGTTGAATTAAAAATTGAAATACTCGAGCCGCCGAAGCAAACGGATGAAGAAAAGCTAAAAGAACAAGAAAAGGCAGAAGAACAAGAAACACTTTCGCAGTGGTGGGTTTCGCTGTTCTTTGG
>HF985362.1 GCA_000432015.1 Clostridium sp. CAG:1024
CCTCCGCGCAGTCGCGCCCCTCCACAACCATGGCGCGCACGGCAGTCAAATGCCCGATGGCGCGCGACAGCCGGTTGATGACCGCCCGCGTGTTTGTGTGCGTGTGCGTATGCCCGTGCGTGTGCGTATGCCCCGCAGCGCAGGGAGCGCAGGGCTCGTCCGGCGCATGGAGCTGCTCCTGCATATACCCGTGCTCGTCATGATGCCTGCGCACGGCTGCGGCAGGCACGGAAAACCGATACTGTATGCTTCTCATGCGGCTATTGTACCACATGCGCGCGGCATTTTGTATCCCCCCGACGGGCTTGTAGCGCCGCTTTCCCATTGATATACTGATTCCATTGAATGCCGCGCGGCCGTCCTCGCGTTTGTTGCCGTGCGCACGCATCTCTATATTGAAAGGAGCCTGTTTCTGTGGTGAAAAAATTCGGTCTGAAAAACTACGTCATCGCCGCGCTGTGCGTCGCGCTCTGTGTCGTTTTACCCATCGCCTTCCACTCCGTTCCCAACGCAGGCAGCATTTTCCTGCCCATGCACATCCCCGTGCTGCTCTGCGGTCTCCTTTGCGGCTGGCCGCTCGGCCTTGTCTGCGGACTCGTCGGCCCCCTGCTTTCGAGCGTTCTCACGGGAATGCCGCCGGCAGCCTATCTGCCCTCCATGATGGTCGAGCTCGCGGTCTACGGCCTTGTCTCCGGCCTGCTCATGCGGTTCGTCCGCACGGGCAAGCTCTTCGCGGATCTTTACGTTTCGCTCATCGGCGCAATGCTCGTGGGGCGCGTCGTTGCGGGTCTTGCGCGCGCGCTCATCTTCTCCGCCGGCGGATATTCCATGGCGGTCTGGGCGACGTCGTATTTTGTGACCGGCCTGCCCGGCATCGCGATCCAGCTCCTCATCCTCCCGCCGATCGTGCTCGCGCTCGAAAAGGCGCGCATCGTTCCGAAGCGTTACCCGGCAAACATCTAAGGAAAAGGAGACCTTCGTCATGCAGCAGGAAGAGATCCGCGCTTTTTTCGATCGGCTCGCACCCACCTGGGACGAGGATCTTGTACGCGACGACCGCATCATCGGCACGATCCTGGATGCGGGGGGCGTCAAAGAGGGCTGCTCCGTGCTCGACGTCGGCTGCGGCACGGGCGTCTTGATTCCGGATTACCTCGCAAGGGACGTTTCCGCCGTGACAGCCGTGGATCTTTCGCCCGCCATGATCGCGGCGGCAAGGAGGAAATGCAGCGATCCGCGCGTGACCTTTGTGGCGGGGGATGTGCTGACCGCTGCGCTCCCTGCGGGGTTCGACTGCGCCATGGTATACAATGCGTTTCCGCATTTTCCGGATCCTGCGGCGCTCATCGCCTGTCTCTGTTCCCATCTCCGAAACGGGGGGCGGCTGACGGTGGCTCACGGCATGAGCCGCGCCGCGATCGATCGGCACCATTCCGGATCCGCGCACAGCGTCTCCATGGGTCTGATGTCGGAGCAAGCGCTTGCCGCGCTGTTCGAGCCGTATTTCCGCGTGGACGTGACGGTATCGGACGACGAAAAGTACATTGTTTCCGGAGAAAAGCGCTGAGGCGCTTTTTTTCTTGTTTCGCCCGCGCGCCGGCG
>HF985363.1 GCA_000432015.1 Clostridium sp. CAG:1024
TATCACGGGTATGTGTATGACGAGGAGACGGGATGGTACTATTTGTCGAGCCGTTATTATAATCCTGAGGTGGGTCGTTACCTCTCCGCAGATACATTGAGCTCGACAGGACAGGGTGTGCTGGGCTATAATATGTATGCCTACTGCCTGAACAATCCGACAACAAACTATGATCCCTCGGGCAGCTTGTCATTCTCCAATCTGCTCTCCGGTGCAAAACTGTTAAGCGTCGGGCTTACGGCAGTGGCCGTGGGATTAACGGTCTTGACCTGCGGTGCCGCCGCACCCGTAATGGTAGCGGTGGCTGCGGTTACGGTAACGACAGGGGCAGTGACAGTAGCAAACGGACTTGCGGAGGTGCAGGAAGGGCTGACCGCAAGCAGCGAGGGCGCGCAGGACGGTACAAACTTCATGCGTGACGGGCTCATGCAGGGGAACAAAGAGGCATATGAATGCCAGCGGGATGTGATCGCCACGGTAGCAGAGGTCGGCACATTCATATGTACTGCCTATACCGGCCTGAAGGGCGGCGTATGCTTCGTTGCAGGAACGCTTGTCCTGACAGAGACGGGGCAGGCGCCGATCGAGACCATAACGGAAGGGGAATATGTCTATGCTACGGATCCTGAGACGGGAGAAAGCGGATATAAACAAGTCGTCCAAACCTATGTAAACGAGACGAATGAACTGGTGCATGTAAAGACCGACGGAGACGAGATCGTCTGTACCAGGGAGCATCCGTTCTATGTATCGGTTCGGGGCTGGACGGCGGCCTGTG
>HF985364.1 GCA_000432015.1 Clostridium sp. CAG:1024
GTTCGCGCTCGTCGTTGCCGCCAAGCCCGCCGCCGTCGCGCTTCTTGCCGATCGTATCGATCTCGTCGATGAACACGATGCACGGCGCCTTTTCCTCCGCCTGCTTGAACAGGTCGCGCACCTTCGCCGCGCCCATGCCGACGAACATTTCAACGAATTCCGAGCCGGAGATCGAGAAGAACGGAACCTTTGCTTCGCCTGCGACCGCCTTGGCGAGCAGCGTTTTACCCGTGCCCGGAGGGCCGACGAGCAGCGCGCCCTTGGGCAGCTTCGCGCCGATTTTTGCATACTTCCCCGGGTCATGCAGGAAATTGACGATCTCCATGAGCGCCTCTTTGGCCTCGTCCTCGCCCGCAACGTCCGCGAAGGTCTTTCCGGTCTGCGCCTCAACGTAGACCTTTGCATTCGCTTTTCCGAAGGTCAGAGCGTTGCCCATCGCGCCGCCGCCCATGGTCTTTGCCATCAGCATCCGCCCGATCGCGCTGAGAATGAGGATCGGCAAGACCCACGTCAGCAAGAAGCTCAGGATCGGTGAGCTCTGCGTCGGGATCGACGCTGCAAATTCCACACCGGCCGTATTCAGCCGCTCCGTCAGCGTATCATCCGGCCAAATGCCGGTTTTATAAACGCGCTCCTTGCCCTTTTCATCGGTGGCCAGGAATGTGATCTGTCCCTCGCTCTCGTCCCGCGCGACCTCTTTGACCGCGCCGCTGTCCAGCATCGCAAGGAACGCATTGTATCCCACCTCGCGCACTTGCAGCTCCATGAGCGACGGGAACACGAGCGCATTGAGCAGCAGGATCACGACGAACATGATGATGCCATAGTAGATCAACGGTTTTCTGGAAGGTTTCTGTTCTTTCACTCTGCTCTACCCCCTATGTCTGTCATGGTCAAGGATACATAACTTTCCTTGTCTTTGCAATTCCCATTTTTCGCCTTTTGCGCCGTTTTGCGGATTGTTCACCGCGCTTCACATTTGTGTCCGATTCTGCCGTTATTTTGCCATGCGCCCTGCGCATCGGCTCCGGGTTGCTTTCCAACTTCTTGCTGCTCGCCCCGTCGAACGCGGGCAGTCCGCTTTTCTTCCTTGCGTTCGGAGCGCCCCCCCTTCTGATGACAAGGCGTTCTCAATCCTCGCCGTTTTCCGCGCCGTTCTCTTCGATTGTATTTGCGTGGTTCGTACTCCACATGGCCTGCACGGCTTTTGTGCGCGCGTGGTTCGTCCAGCCGTATTTCAGTCTGGTCTCGCTGCACTCTACCGCAGTCTCCGGCAGCGCTGCAAGCAGGCGTTCCCGTGCAGCGTCGTCCTTCGCAAGCGGGTTTTTCGAGACCCATAACCGTTCGAGCTGCCGCATTTTCGCAAGCGCCGTTTCGTTTTCGATCGCGTTGTCCATGAGGTTCAGATCGATCAGGTTGGGAAGCGCCGCAAGCGCTTCTGCGTCCTGTATCGCATTGCTGTACGCCTCGAGATAGGTCAGGCTATGCAGGGAGGAGAGCGGCGTGATATCCGCAATGTCGTTCTTGGAGATGACGAGAACGCGCAGCTTTGTCAGGCCGGCGAGCGGCGACAGATCTGTGAGCTTATGCCGCGTGAGGTTCACGGCCTCCAGCTCCGTACAGTATTTGAGCGGAACGATGTCCGCATCCCGCAGCAGCCGGTCGCCGCTGTGACTTTCTCCGTTGAAGATCGTCACGTCGGTCCGCAGCGTATACTTTCCGACGCGCACGATCCAGACAAACTTTGTATCGGGGAATTCCGCGAGCAGCGTTTCCATCTCGACGTTCTCAAAGCCGAGCGTGGAAACGTCCACCCATGTCGGATGCAGGAAGCAGCGCACGGTCTCCGCCAGTTCCTCGATGTCGCGAAAATACACCGTCGTGAAATCGAGCCGTTCATCCGTGCTTCGGAATTGCCGCTCCGGGAAATCGATCGTCCAGTAGAAGCGGAGCTCCGGATATTTTTGCCGCAGCGCCGCCTTTTCGGACGTTGAAAGCGTCGTTCCGACAAGGTCGACATCCGTCAGCTTCGGCAGATAGGCGAGCAGCTCCAAAAGCTCCCCGTGGCGCTCCGGCGTTTGTCCGCCGAGGCTCAGCCATTCGATATCGCTGTCCGCTTCGACCCCCGCGATGGGTACCGTCCAAAGCACCTCGCAGTCCGGGTGCGCTGCCTGATATGCGCACAATTCCCGATAGCAAGCGCTTCCGCGCCCGTCAAGCAGCGCAAGTTTCGGAAAAGCGTCGAGCAGCGCGATCTCCTCCGCCGTGATGTCGCTGCATGTAATGTGCGTGAGCGTCGTATCATATCGCCCGCTGCCGAGCGGCACGCTCCATAGGATCTCGCAGGCCGGGTTCTCTTGTCTCAACCTTGCGATCTCCCCCGACGTGATCTCATCGTGGCCGCGCAGATCGATGCAGTCATAGCGCGTCGCTTGTTCGAGCAGCCATTCGATCTCGGGCAGCGCCTCGGCGCGCAGGTCGAGCGTTCTTCCCTCGTGCTCTGCGTCCGCATCCGCTGTCCTGCTCTCTGCTCGACAGGCGGAGAACGCAGCAGCCGCCAGCAGCAGGAGTGCCAGCGCAGATGCCGCGCAAAGAATGCGTGCTTTAGCGTTCGACCGACCGGTGTTCTTCATGTGTTTCCTTCTCTTTGCATCGCGGCGTTCACCGCAGTTTTCTCAAGTATCTGTGGATCATTCGTACATTATACCATGCCGCTCCGGCGGATAAAAGACATGCTGCGCGGTTCCCGGCGAATTCACCCGACAGCCCCTGCGTCGCTTATGACGCTGCGTTTCTTTTCTTTTCCCGGTTCCTTCCGCAGACACAAAAGAACTCCCAAAGCGCCGGCCTCGGGAGTTCTCTTTCGATATGACTTCGTTTGTCAGACAAGTTCGAGGACTGCCATTTCGGCTGCGTCGCCGCGGCGCGGTCCAAGCTTATACATGCGGGTATAGCCGCCCTTGCCGACTTCCTGACCGCGCTTATCCATCTTGGGCGCGATGTCACGGAAGAGCTTCTCGACCACGGGATGCGCGCGATCCTTCGTGCGCTCCCTGTAATCGGACTTGCTCTCGTCCTTCGCCTTGAACTCGGGGACGTCGTACAGATACGCCATGATCTGACGGCGTGCGGCGAGCTTCGACGGCTTGTCAACGACTTTCTCGACCTTGACGATCTGGGACTTCTCGTTGCGCGTCTCCTTCTCGACGGTCTCACAGTTCTGATACTCTCTGACTGCCAGGGTTATCAGCTTCTCGGCAATGGAGCGCACTTCCTTGGCGCGCGTCTCGGTGGTAACGATCTTGCCGTTCCAAATGAGCGCGGTGGTGAGGTTGCGCAGAATTGCTGCACGCTGGTCGCCGGCTCTGCCAAGCTTACGGGTTGCCATGAGCTATTCCTCCTCAATCTTCGTTCGTGCGCAGCGACAGGCCGAGCGCACTCAGTTTTTGCTGCACTTCCTCGAGGGACTTGCGCCCAAGGTTGCGCACTTTCATCATCTCATCCTCGTCACGCTGCACCAGCTCCTCGACGGTGTTGATGCCTGCGCGCTTGAGGCAATTGTAGGAGCGGACGGAAAGATCCAGATCCTCGATGTTCATTTCCAGGATCTTCTCCTTCTTGCTCTCCTCCTTCTCGACAAGGATCTCGACGCCCTGCACATGATCCGTCAGGTTGATGAACAGCATCAGGTGCTCGGTCAGGATCTTGCCTGCGAAGGATGCGGCTTCGTCCGGCTTGATGCTGCCGTCCGTCCAAATCTCCAGCGTGAGCTTATCGTAGTCGGTGATCTGACCGACGCGGGTGTTATCGACCGTGAAGTTCACCTTCGTGATCGGTGTGAAGATGGAGTCTACCGCGATCACGCCGATCGGCATGTCGGCGCGCTTGTTCCGCTCGACCGTGACATAGCCGCGGCCGTGCTCGAGCGTCATCTCCATGTGGAGCTTGCCGTTGCTGTCCAGCGTTGCGATGTGCAGCTCCGGGTTGATGACCTCAACATCGGCGTCCGGCAGGATGTCGTCCGCCGTCACTTCGCATTCGCCCGCCGCATCGATGACGATCTTTTTCGGACCGTCGCAATGCAGTTTGCAGCAGAGCTCCTTGAGGTTCAGAATGATCTCCGTGACGTCCTCTTTCACGCCTTCGATGGTAGAGAACTCGTGCAGCACGCCGTCGATCTGGACGGACGTGACCGCAACGCCCGGCAGGCTGGACAACAGGACGCGACGCATCGAGTTGCCAAGCGTCGTGCCAAAGCCGCGCTCCAGCGGCTCCACCACGAACTTGCCGTACTGGTCAGCCAATTCCACACATTCGAGTTTGGGCTTTTCGATCTCGATCAATGGGATACCCTCCTTCGCGTTTTTTGTTGTGGACAAGTCATCTTCGAGGCTTACCTGGAGTAGAACTCAACGATGAGATGCTCTTCGATCGTCAGGTCAATGTCATCGCGCTGCGGCAGTGCAACGACTTTGCCCGTGAGGGTCTCTGCATCCAGCTCGAGCCACTTCGGAATGGTGCGGCTCGCGCCCTGCTCGCGCAGCGTCTTGAACAGCTCGATGTCGCGGGTCTTGTCGCGCAGCGTGATCACGTCGCCGACCTTGACCTGGTAGGACGCGATGTCCACCTTCTTGCCGTTGACGCGGATGTGGCCGTGCGTGACCAGCTGGCGCGCCATGGGGCGGGATTCGCCAAAGTTCAGGCGATATGCCACGTTGTCGAGACGGCGCTCGAGCAGCTGAAGCATGTTGTCGCCGGTGACGCCGTGCATGTTGGCGGCGACGTCATAGTATTTCCGGAACTGAGATTCCAATACGCCGTAGGCGCGGCGAACCTTCTGCTTCTCGCGAAGCTGGATGCCGTACTCGGACTGCTTCTTGCGGCCCTGGCCATGCATTCCCGGCGGGGTGTGGCGCTTCGTGATCGCGCACTTATCGGAATAGCAGCGGTCGCCCTTCAGGAAGAGCTTCGTGCCCTCTCTGCGGCACTGTCTGCAGACGGAACCTGTATATCTTGCCATAACGTCATTCCCTCCTTACACTCTTCTGCGCTTGGGCGGGCGGCATCCGTTGTGCGGGATGGGCGTCACGTCCTTGATCATGTTGACCTCGAGGCCAGCGGTCTGCAGTGCGCGGATCGCGCTCTCACGACCGGAGCCGGGTCCCTTCACATACACCTCAACGGTGCGCAGGCCATGCTCCATCGCTGCGCGCGCTGCGGTCTCGGCCGCCATCTGCGATGCGAAGGGCGTGGACTTCTTCGAGCCGCGGAAGCCCAGCGAGCCGGAGCTCGACCAGGAGATCGCGTTGCCCTGAAGATCCGTGATGGTAACGAGGGTGTTGTTGAAGGAGGAACGAATGTGCGCTGCACCGCGCTCGATGTTCTTCTTCTCGCGGCGTTTGCGGGAAGCTGCGGTCTTTTTGATCTTCGTTGCTTTTGCCATCTTACGCTACCTCCTTACTTTCTCTTTCCGCCCTGCGTGCGCTTCGGACCCTTGCGGGTACGGGCGTTCTGCTTCGTGCTCTGTCCGCGAACGGGCAGGCCCTTGCGGTGACGGACGCCGCGGTAGCAGCCGTTTTCGATGAGACGCTTGATGTTCATCGAGGTCTCACGTCTCAAATCGCCCTCAACCTTAACGTTGTGGTCGATGTACTCTCTGAGCTTATTGACGTCGCTCTCGGTCATGTCGCGCACACGGATGTCGGGATCGACGCCCGTTGCAGCAAGGATGTCCGACGCGGTCTTGCGACCGATCCCAAAGATATAGGTCAATCCGATTTCGATTCGCTTGTCTCTGGGAAGGTCTACGCCAGCAATACGTGCCATATCGTTCCTTTACCTCCAATAAAATTTCAAATGTGTTTATTTCCATCCTGCCGGAATGCAGGGCAAGCCCTGCACAGCCGCCCGGCGGGAGTTTTATTTGTGGCTTAGCCCTGTTTCTGCTTATGCTTCGGGTTTTCGCAGATGATCATGACACGGCCCTTGCGCTTGATGACTTTGCACTTTTCGCAAATGGGTTTCACAGACGGTCTGACTTTCATGGTCGTTCTCCTTTCGGTTGGTGTCAATTCTTGCCGCGCCACGTGATGCGGCCGCGGGTCAGATCATACGGGGACAGCTCAACGGTGACCTTATCCCCCGGGAGGATGCGAATGAAGTTCATGCGCAGTTTTCCCGAAATCGTTGCAAGTATCGTATGCCCGTTTTGGAGCTTCACTTCGAACATTGCGTTCGGATGCGCTTCCGAAACGACGCCTTCGACTTCAATGACGTCCTGCTTAGACAAGCTATCCCTCCTACTGCTCTGGCTTTGCATTGTACCCGAGGGCGAACAGGCTCTTGCGGAGCTCCGCGTCAAGCACGTTCTTTCCCCCGGTCAGCTTTTCCGCAACGGTTTCCGCCGTTTCGGCTTCCACCCGCAGATGCTTCAGCTTCTTCCTCTTCGGCGCGGCAAGCTTTCTTGTCTCGCCGTCCGCAAGATACACATGGTTGTCGTCCGCTATGCCGACGATGAGAAACGCGCGTCCCCGGTCTCGACCGGCTTTCGAAATCACGACTCGACCGATGATCTCGTTCGTCATGCCTCGGGCGCCTCCTCATGCAGCGTCAGCAGCACCGGATCACCGTCCGTGATCGCAATGCTGTTCTCGTAGTGTGCGGAAGGCTTCCCGTCCGCGGCCACGACCGTCCAGCCGTCGGACAGCTGGTAGACATGCGCCGTGCCGAGGTTGATCATCGGCTCGATCGCGATCGTCATGCCCTTTTCGAGGCGGAGTCCCCGCCCGGCCCTGCCATAGTTCGGCACTTCCGGATCCTCATGCATGTTCCGGCCGATGCCGTGTCCGACCAACTCGCGAACCACCCCGTAGCCATGCGATTCCGCATGTTCCTGGATCGCCGCGCCGATGTCGCCGAGCCGGTAACCGACCCTCGCATACTTGAGACCCTCGAAAAAACACGCCTTCGTGACGCGCACAAGCTCCCGCACTTCGTCCGGCACCTCTCCGACAAGAAAGGTGCGCGCCGCATCGCCGTGATACCCGTCGATATACGCGCCGACATCCACCGAGATGATATCGCCGTTTTTCAGGTGGTACCCGCCGGGGATCCCGTGAACGACCTGTTCGTTGACAGAGGTGCAGATGCTCTTCGGATACCCGTTGTACCCGAGGAACGACGGCTCCGCGCCCTGCGCACGGATGTACTTCTCCGCTTCGCGGTCCAGCTCCGCCGTACTGACGCCCACGCGTACGAGGCGCTCCATCAGCTTCAGCGTGCCTTCGACGATGCGGCCGGCTGCATCCATTTTCCGGATTTCCGCCGCTGATTTGATCGTAATCATCCGATCGCCTTCTCTACTTCGCTTGTGACCGCATCGACATCCTGATCGCCGTTCACCTTGCGGAGCAGGCCCCGCTCGCGGTAGTAGTCGATCAGCGGCTGCGTCTGTTCCTGATAAACATGCAGTCGATTCCGCACGGTCTCCGCCGTGTCGTCATTGCGCTGATACAGCGTTGCGCCGCAGTGGTCGCACGTTTCGGAGCTGTGCGAGACGATATGATACGCCGCGCCGCAGTCCGGACACATCCGCCGTCCGCTGATGCGATCGACCAGGCGGTCAAACGGAACGTCGAGATCCACGACATGATCAATGTCGGCGATGGCGGCCAATGCGTCCGCCTGCGCGACCGTCCGCGGGAAGCCGTCCAGCAGGAAGCCGTTCTCACAGTCCGGCTGCTGCACACGCTGCTCCACCATGCGGATGATGATCTCGTCCGGGACGAGCTCGCCGCGCTCCATCAGTCCTTTTGCGGCAAGCCCGAGCTCCGTACCGTGTCGCATCTCGGCGCGCAGCATGTCGCCCGTGCTGATGTGAGCGATCTGCCGCGCCTCCGCAATGCGTTCTGCTTGTGTACCCTTGCCCGCGCCCGGCGGGCCAAGAAAGATCAGCTTCATTGCAAACTCCCAGTTTAGTTAAGGAAGCCCTTGTAGTGCCGCATAAGCATGTGGCTTTCCAGCTGATCGGTCGTCTCGATCGCAACGCTGACCATGATGAGGATGCTCGTTGCGCCGAACGCTGTGGTCTGGCCGAGCGAATGGAGCGCAATGGTCGGCAGAATCGCGATGACCGCAAGGAACAGGGACCCGAACAGGGTCAGACGGCCGCTGATCTTTGCGAGATAGTCGCCGGTCGGCTTGCCCGGACGGATGCCAGGAATAAAGCCGCCGTTCTGCTGCAGGTTCTTCGACATTTCGACCGGGTTGAAGGTGATCGCGCTGTAGAAGTAACCGAAGGCAATGATCAGCAGAGCGTAAACCAGGAAGTAGACAACGCTCGAAGCGCCGAGGTACTTCGTGTAGAACGAATAGAACCCGCTCTTCGGCCAGAACTGGGCGATCATGCCCGGGAACTGAATCAGCGTCATGGCGAAGATCAGCGGAAGAACGCCGTTTGCATTCGCCTTGATCGGCAGGTAGGTGCTCTGGCCGCCGTACATCTTGCGGCCGACAACGCGCTTTGCATACTGCACGGGGATGCGGCGCTGCGCCTGATCCACATACACGACCAGCGTAATCATCCCCACAATGAGGACGAGCAGGATCGCAAACGCCCACACCTTCATAACGCCGGTGAACAGCTGCTGTACCCAGCCGATGACGGTCTGCGGAACGCGGGACACGATCGAGGCAAAGATCAGCATGGAAATGCCGTTGCCGATGCCCTTCTCCGTGATGCGCTCGCCGAGCCACATCAGGATCGCCGTACCTGCGGTCGCGCAGATGCCGATCACGGCAAGCGCCATCCAATCCGGAAGATTGCTGGCGAGGTAGGACGTGCCGGGCTTTGCGGAGTTTTGCAGACCGACGAAAATGCCGATGGACTGCACCAGCGCAAGACCGATGCCCGTGTAGCGGGTAATCCGTTCGATCTTCTCGCGGCCATCCTCTTCCTTGCTGAGGCGCTCCAGAGACGGGATCGCGATCGTCAGCAGTTGGAGAATGATCGACGCTGTGATGTAGGGCGAAATACCCATTGCAAACAGCGTGAACTGCGAGAAGGAACTACCGGTCAACAGATCGAGGAAGCCGAGAATATCATACGACTGGACCGCTTCCGAAAGCAATGCGACGTTTACGCCCGGAATCGGGATAAAGCAGCCAAGTCGATAGATGACGATGAGCAGCAGCGTCATCAGGATCTTCTTGCGGATATCCTTGATCTTGAATGCGTTTATAAACGTCTTAAACATTAGCCGATCACCTCGACACTGCCGCCGGCAGCCTTGATCGCTTCATCGGCGGTCTTGGAGAACTTCGCAGCCTTGACGTGCAGCTTGCGCTCCAGCGTGCCGTTGCCCAGCACTTTGAGACCGTCTTTTTCGACCTTGCTGATGATGCCCTGTTCCTTGAGCAGTTCCGCCGTGACGGTGGTGCCATCTTCGAGCTTGTTCAGATCAGACACGTTGATGGTGGTGTATTCTTTTGCCCAGATATTCTTGAAGCCGCGCTTCGGCAGACGACGGGCGAGAGGCATCTGACCGCCTTCAAATCCGTTCTTCTTGCTTCCGCTGCGGGCCTTCTGACCCTTGTGGCCCATGGTGGAGGTCTTGCCCATGCCGGAGCCGGTACCACGACCGACGCGCTTGGGGGATTTCACCGAACCGGGGGCGGGCTGTAATTCATGCAGTTTCATGTTACCGTTCCTCCCGTCTTATAGTTCTTCCACCTTGACGAGGTGGCGGACCTTGAAGAGCATGCCGCGGATGCAGGCGTTGTCCGGCTGTTCCACGGTGCTGTTGGTCTTTTTGAGGCCCAGCGCCTTCACGGTGGCCTGCTGGTCTTTCAGGGCGCCAATGGTGCTCTTGACGAGCGTGATCTTCAGCTTCTTTTCCATTGTTCTGCCTCCCTTAGCCCAGGATCTCTTCAACGGTCTTGCCGCGAAGCTTTGCAACCTGCTCGGCGGTACGGAGCTGGGACAGACCGTCCAGCGTCGCCTTCACGCAGTTGCTGGGGTTGTTGGAACCGAAGGACTTCGTGCGGATGTCGCGAATGCCGACCATCTCGAGCACTGCACGGGCGGGACCGCCCGCGATAACGCCGGTACCTTCTTCAGCGGGGAGCATACGGACATGGCCCTTGCCGAATTTTCCTTCGACCTGATGGGGGATCGTCGTACCGACGAGCGGTACCTCGATCATGTGACGCTTTGCGTCCTCAACGCCCTTGCGCACGGCTTCCGGGATTTCCGCAGCCTTGCCGAGGCCGACGCCGACCTTACCGTTCTCGTTGCCGACGACCATCAGCGCGGTGAATCGGAAGTTCTTACCGCCCTTAACGACCTTTGCAACACGGTTGATCGCGACCAGACGCTCTTTGAATTCCGAGGGCTCTTTTTCAAATCTTCTGTTCTGCATCTCGATTCCTCCTTAGAAGTCCAGTCCGGCCTTGCGCGCTGCATCGGCCAGAGCCGCTACGCGACCCGTGTACAGGTAGCCGCCGCGGTCGAACACGACCTGCTTGACGCCCTTTTCCACGGCACGCTTACCGACCAGTTCGCCGACGAGCGCGGCGACTTCGGTCTTGCTCTTGCCTTCCAGCTTGCCCTTGAGCTCCGCATCCAGCGAGGAAGCTGCGACCAAGGTGTTGCCGACTTCGTCATTGATGACCTGCGCGTAGATGTTGGCCGTGCTGCGATAGACATTGAGTCTCGGACGCTCGGGCGTTCCGATAATATGTCTGCGCTGACGGATGTGACGCGCCTGACGCACTGCGTTCTTATCGATCTTAGAAAACATCTTTCGTCACTCCTTCCTGCCTTATTTACCGGTCTTGCCTTCCTTGCGGCGAACGAACTCGTTCTCATAGCGAATGCCCTTGCCCTTGTAAGGCTCCGGCGAACGCACCGCACGGATATCGGCTGCGATCTGTCCGACCTTCTGCTTGTCGATGCCGCTGACGATGATCTTCGTCGGGGCGGGCGTCTCAAACTTGATGCCGTCGATCTTTTCGAACTCTACGGGGTGGGAGTAGCCAACGTTCAGCACGAGCTTTTCGCCCTGCATCTGCGCTCTGTAGCCAACGCCGACGATCTCGAGGTTCTTCGTAAAGCCGGTGGTCGTTCCGACGACCATGTTGTGGATGAGCGAACGGGAGAGGCCGTGCAGCGCACGGTGGCGCTTATCATCGCTCGGACGCTTGACGGTGAGAACACCGTTGTCCTGCTCGAGGATCATGTCCTTCGAAATCTGCTGCGACAGCTCGCCCTTGGGGCCTTTCACGGTCACAACATTCGATTCATCGACCGTAATTGTCACTCCGGCATGAATGCTGACCGGAAGTTTTCCGATACGAGACATTTGTTTTTCTCCTTCTGATAGATTCTCTTGAGTGGAGCGCCGCTTACCAGATGTAAGCCAGCACTTCGCCGCCGACGCCCTGCTTGCGCGCTTCACGATCGGTCATGATGCCGCGGGACGTGGACAGGATCGCAACGCCGAGGCCGCCCAGCACCTTCGGGACTTCGTCCTTACGGGCGTAGACGCGCAGGCCGGGACGCGAGATGCGCTTGAGGCCGACGATGACGCGCTGCTTGTTCGGGCCGTACTTGAGCTGGATGCGGATGGTTTTCTGGATGCCTTCCTCAACGATCTCATAGCTCTTGATGTAGCCCTCTTTCACGAGGATCTCGGCGATGGCCTTCTTCACCGTGGAAGCGGGCACATCGACGCTGTCATGCTTCGCAACGAGAGCGTTGCGGATTCTGGTCAGCATATCTGCAATGGTATCCGTCATGAACGTATCCTCCTTTACCAGCTTGCCTTGCGCACGCCGGGGATCTCACCCTTGTACGCCAGTTCGCGGAAGCAAATGCGGCAGATGCCATATTTGCGAAGCACCGAATGCGGACGGCCGCAGATGCGGCAGCGCGTGTAAGCGCGGGTGCTGTACTTGGGGGTCCGCTGCTGCTTCAATTTCATGCTTGTCTTTGCCATGATACTCCTCCTTATCAGCCCTGAACGAACGGCATGCCCATGAGCGCGAGCAGCGCTTTGGCTTCTTCGTCCGTCTTGGCGCTCGTCACGAACACGATGTTCATGCCGCGCACCTTGTCGACATCGTCATAGTTGATCTCGGGGAAGATCAGCTGTTCCTTCAGACCCATGGCATAGTTGCCGCGGCCGTCAAAGGACTTGTCCGACACGCCGCGGAAGTCGCGGACGCGGGGCAGGACGATGTTCATCAGCTTATCGGCAAAGTAGTACATACGATCGCCGCGCAGGGTGACCTTTGCGCCGATGCTCATGCCCTCACGAACTTTGAAGTTCGCGACGGACTTCTTCGCCTTGCAGATGACGGCTTTCTGGCCGGAGATCTGTCCGAGCTCCTTGGCTGCCGCTTCGATCCCCTTCGGGTTATCCTTCTCGGCGCCTAGACCCATGTTGATGATGATCTTCTCGAGCTTCGGGATCTGCATGACGTTCTCGTACTGGAACTTTTCCTTCAGAGCCGGAACGGTCTCATTCAGATACTTCTCTTTGAGGCGGGGCATTTCATCCAGAACCTCAGCGACTTCTTGGACTTTCTCTTTCTTCGTAGCCACGTTATGTTCCTCCTTCCGCCTTAGTCAATACGTGCGCCGCACTTGTCGTTCTTGCAGTAACGGACGCTTTTCATCTTTTTCTTGCCGCCGAT
>HF985365.1 GCA_000432015.1 Clostridium sp. CAG:1024
AAAAAAACGGACAGTTCGCGTACGAATCATCCGTTTGTTCTGAATGCGTCGTGTGCGAACAGGCAAACGACTATACGGCACTCATTTCCTTTCCCTTCTTTGCAAGAAAAGGGATCGTCCTCGGCGCCTTACTCCGCCTTCAGCAGCACGTCCGCCGGCGTTTCGCCCGCAAGCAGTGCGGTCAGAAGTGTATCGACCGCCGCCGCTGCTTTTTCCGCGTCAATGTCAGACGAAGCAGGAAGTATCCGCGGCAGCTTTGCTGCGAGTGCGGAAAGCTCAACGCTGGAACCGACGGTAAAAATCTCAAAGTCATCGCGTCCGAGCTGCTCCATAAGCGCCGCAGCCTCCGCTGCAAGTGCGGGCGTCTCCGCAAACGCCGCATCCACCATACCGGGATAGTAGCGCTCCAGCTTTTTGCCGAGCCACTCGGTAACGCTGCCCTCCTTGGCCGCCTTGTCCGCGGAGTACACGCCCTTGGAAAGCACGCGGCCTGCGCTCACCGCTTCGTTCCAGACCTGTGCGGCTTCGCTTTCCTCGCTCTCGAACAAGCCGAACAGACGCACGGGCGTATCGTGCGGCGGATAAACGATCGCCGCCTCCAGCGCTTCCTTCGCCGTTGCAGGCGCGTTGGTCTCAAACGCGATCACCGTCACGCCGTCCGGCAAGACAGCGCCCGCCCGGTTATAAGCAAGTACGGGTACGCCGCGTGCAAGCAAAGCGTCAAGCGCCGCATCATCCGTCCCGGACAGGGGGCCGTCCACATACAGTACGACCGCATCCACGGACATGTCCGAAAGCTGCTCCATTGCCGCGTCCAGCAGGTCGATGTCCTTTACGGCATTGACCGCGCTGCGGAATGTCTCGTCCGTTTCGCCGCCGACACAGGCGACAAGCAATGGCTCCGGCTCTTCCGGAGATTCCGGCGTCGCCGTGGGCTCCGGGTCAGTCGTGGAAACCGGTGTGCGATCTGTCTGGTAAATGTCCTCCCTGGCGATCACATACGCCGCTGCGAGCGCTACGATCAGGGTGACGATCAAAATGACCAAAGCAATCCATTTCTTCGTACTCATATCGTTATTATACCACAGCCTCCGCTTGGAACACCATACGGCGTTTCGGATTTTTCGTCAGATTCCGCTGCTGGGGTTTCCGCCTCCGGCGCTTCCGTAAAACAAAAGCCGGAAAGGAGAATCTCGTTCCAACTCCTCCCCGGCACTGCCGCAATGCAGGATACCCGGCCCGCGCGGCGGTCAGGTTCGTGTCACGCGCTTTGCTTCGGCGTGGACGCGCTCCTCTTTCCGGCAGGCTTTTCCGCCTTTTCCCGCTTCGGGCGCGGTTCGCTGCTCATGGTCAGCACGGGCTGTTCCGTCTTTTCGATCGTGCCTTTTGTGATGCGGCAGGCGCTGATGTTCTCCTTAGACGGGATCTCGAACATGATGTCGAGCATGACGTCCTCAAGGATCGCACGCAGGCCGCGCGCCCCCGTCTTGCGCTCGATCGCCTTTTTTGCGACCGCACGGAGCGCATCGTCGTCAAAGGAGAGGCCCACCCCGTCCATCTCGAACAGGCGGCGGTACTGGCGGGTCAAGGCATTTTTCGGCTCGGTGAGAATACGCATGAGCGCGTCCTCATCAAGGTTTTCAAGCGTCACGATCACGGGCATACGGCCGACGAACTCCGGAATGAGTCCGAATTTCAGCAGATCCTCCGGCTGAATGTTCTTCAGCGTCTCGCCGATGTCCTTTTCCACATTCGACTGCACATCCGCGCCAAAGCCCATGAGCTTATGACCGATGCGCTTTTCAATGATCTTATCGATGCCGGAAAACGCGCCGCCGCAGATAAACAGGATGTTCGTCGTATCGATCTGGATGAACTCCTGATGCGGATGCTTTCTGCCGCCCTGCGGCGGGACCGACGCCACGGTGCCCTCAAGGATCTTGAGCAGTGCCTGCTGCACGCCCTCGCCGGACACGTCGCGCGTGATAGAGACGTTTTCGCTCTTTCGCGCGATCTTATCGACCTCGTCGATATAGATAATTCCCTTTTCCGCGCGCTGCACATCGTAGTCGGCAGCCTGAATGAGCTTCAGCAGAATGTTCTCAACGTCCTCGCCGACATACCCGGCCTCCGTGAGGCTCGTTGCGTCCGCGATCGCAAAGGGAACGTTCAGGATCTTCGCAAGCGTTTGTGCCAGCATCGTCTTACCGCAGCCCGTCGGCCCCAGCATCACGATGTTGCTCTTTTGCAGCTCAACGTCATCCTTCTGCTCGCCCGCATTGATGCGCTTGTAGTGGTTGTACACCGCAACGGCAAGCGCGCGCTTTGCCGCCTGCTGCCCGATGACGTACTCGTTGAGCGTATCGAGGATCTCCTGCGGCTTCGGCACTTCGTCCATTGCCACGGGTGCGGTCTCGTTGTCCTCCTCGATGATCTCATGACAGAGCTCTACGCACTCGTTGCAGATATAGACGCCGGGACCCGCGATGATGCGCTGCACTTCCTCCTGCGCCTTCCCGCAGAAGGTGCAGCGGATATTGAGCTTGTCGTCGTTCTTTGTTGCCATTTCGTTCTTTCCTTATCGCTGAATTTCTTCGGTGCGTGCGGTCCGTTACCGCCGAGGCTCGATGATCTCGTCGATGAGGCCGTAGTCCTTCGCCTCCGCAGCCGTCAGGTAATTGTCGCGCTCCGTATCCGCGGCGATCTTTTCCACCGGCTGGCCGGTGCGCTCTGCAAGGATCGCGTTCAGGCGCTTTTTGATCCGGAGGATCTGCTCGACCTGAATATTCATGTCGGTCGCCTGTCCGCGTGCACCGCCGCTCGGCTGGTGGATCATGATCTCTGCGTTCGGCAGCGCTCTGCGCTTGCCCTTCGCGCCCGCCGTGAGCAGGAACGCGCCCATGGACGCGGCGAGACCGACGCAAATGGTCGATACCTCGCACTTGATGTACTGCATGGTGTCAAAAATCGCCATGCCCGCGCTCACCGAACCGCCGGGGCTGTTGATATAGAGGAAGATATCCTTGTCGGGATCGTCCGCCTCAAGGAACAGCATCTGCGCCACGATGATGTTGGCGGTATCGTCGTCCACCTCGCCGCCGAGGAAGATGATGCGGTCCTTCAGCAGCCGGGAATAGATGTCATAGGAGCGTTCTCCCTGGTTGGTCTGCTCCACGACCATGGGAACCAGATTCATGTATGCTCTCCTTTGTTTGAAACAGGCTTACGCCTCTCATTTTTCTTCCGTTTTCTTTGCGGGTACGAGCTTCACATTGTCCACGATGAGCGCCACGGTCTTCTCCGCGATCTTGCGGTCGCTCAGGAACTCGCGGTCGTCGTCGCTGATCTGCTTCTCGAACTCTTCCACGGGCATGTCGTTGTTCTCCGCGTACTCTTTGATGACCTCGGCGATCTCTTCGTCGGTGCAGGTGACGTTCTCCGCCTTGCCGACCGCTTCGATCACGAGCTGCATCTTGACGCGCGACGCCGCTTCGTCATGGTAGCTGGCCTTGAGCGCGTTGAGATCCGTGCCGACATAACGGCAGTAGTCCTCGAGCGAGATGCCGCTCATCTGGAGACGGTAGCCCATGTCGCGCAGCATGTAGTTCGCCTGGCGCTCGGTCATGCACTCCGGCACCTCGACCTCGGCATTGTCGCAGACCGTCTTGAGCGCGATATTCTCGATCGCGATCTTCTCATTCTTTGCAGCCTGCTCTTCCATCTTCTTACGCTTGTCGGCAATCAGCTCGGCGAGCGTATCGAACTCGGAAACGTCCTTTGCAAACTCGTCGTCCAGCTCCGGCAGCTCTTTGAACTGCACGTTGTGGAGCTTGATGTGGAACACAGCTTCCTTGCCTGCGAGGTTCTCCGCATGGTACTCCTCGGGGAAGGTCACGGTGATGTCGCGCTCTTCGCCGACGTTCATGCCGATGAGCTGTTCTTCAAAGCCGGGAATAAAGGTGTTCGAGCCGATCACGAGCGTCTGCTCTTCCGCCGTGCCGCCGTCAAACTGCACGCCGTCCACGCTGCCGCTGTAGTCGATCACAACGCGGTCGCCGTTCTCAACTGCGCGCTCCACATCCACAAAGCGGGCGTTCTTCTCGCGCTCTTTCTCGATCTCGGCGTTGACGTCGGCGTCCTCAACAGTATACGTTGGCTGTTCTACTTCTATACCCTTGTACGCACCGAGCTTCACGGTGGGCTTGAGCTGCACGACTGCGGTAAAGACAACGCCCTCGTCCTTGCCGATCTTCTCGATGTCGAGCGTCGGCTTGTCGACTGCGGTGAGCCCGTTCTCTTCGAGCGCCGCATCATAGGCGTCGCCCCAGCAAAGCTCGAACGCATCCTCGAAGAATACGCCCTCGCCGTACATGCTCTCAATGACCTTGCGCGGCGCCTTGCCCTTACGGAAGCCCGCAATGTTGTAATGTTTGCCGTTCTTGACGTAAGCCTGCTGCAAAGCAGCGTTAAAGGTGTCCGCGTCGATCTCGATGGTCAGTTTGACCTGGTCGTGCTCAAGTTTCTCGATGGTAGCCATAGTTCCTCCAAAGTTATCGCAGTATGGTAAGGTTTTGCATAATAACCCAGTATCAAAGAGTTATCATAGCACAGCTTTGCCCGCTTGACAACACCTTTCCTTATCTATATAATAAATTTTGTGTACGGAATGACGCGGAAGCAGTACCGTTTACAGACGCTGATCCGATCAGAGAGCCGCGCGTTTGCTGAGAGTGCGGCAGGAACAGGCAAAACGGGAAGACCGCCCGCCGACTGTGCCGGGGCCTGCCCGTTACCGCAGGATCTGAGTGAAAAATCAGGGTGGAACCGCGAGCCCCTCGCCCCTCGAATCGATCATCGAGGGGCGAGTTTATTTTTTACCCGCGTATCGGGGCAAAACCTTTATCAAACAGGAGGAATGCAGTTATGTTTATCACTTTCCCGGACGGCAGCCGCCGTGAATACGCCGACGGCACGACGCCGCTAGCCATTGCGGAGTCCATCAGCCCGCGTCTTGCCAAAGCGACCCTGTCCTGTACCATCGACGGTGCGCACAGCGACGCTTTCCGTCCGATCGACGGCGACCACGAGATCAAATTCAACACCTTCCAGGATGAGGACGGGCGCTGGGCGTACCGTCACACCGCGTCGCACGTGCTCGCGCAGGCGGTCAAGCGCCTGTATCCGAACGTCAAGCTCGCCATCGGTCCCGCGATCGAGAACGGCTTCTACTATGATTTTGACGTAGACACGCCCTTCACGCCCGAGGATCTTGAAAAGCTCGAGAAGGAGATGGCGAAGATCCAGCAGGAGAACCTCCCGCTCGAACGCTTTGAGCTTCCGCGCGAAGAGGCCATGCGCTACATGGATGAAAAGGGTGAGCCCTACAAGGTCAAACTCATCCGCGATCTGCCGGAAGATGCGGTCATCAGTTTTTACCGTCAGGGTGAATTTGTCGATCTGTGTGCAGGCCCGCACGTCGCCTCGACCGGCAAGGTCAAAAACTGCAAGCTCATGAGCGTTGCGGGCGCATACTGGCGCGGCAGCGAAAAGAACAAGATGCTCCAGCGCATCTACGGCACCGCATTTGAAAAGAAAGCCGACCTCGACGCGTATCTCACGATGCTGGAAGAGGCGAAAAAGCGCGATCACCGTAAGCTCGGCAAGGAACTGGGTCTGTTCACGATCATGGACGAAGGTCCCGGCTTCCCCTTCTTCCTTCCCAAGGGCATGGTGTTGAAGAACACCCTCATCGACTACTGGCGTGAAGTCCACAAGCGCTACGGCTATGTGGAGATCTCCACCCCGATGATCCTGAACCGTCAGCTCTGGGAGACGAGCGGCCACTGGTTCCACTACAAGGACAACATGTATACCACGGTCATCGACGACGAGGACTATGCCATCAAGCCCATGAACTGCCCGGGCGGCATGCTTGTCTACAAGACCGAAATGCATTCCTACCGCGACCTGCCGCTGCGTATGGGCGAGTTGGGCCTTGTCCACCGTCACGAGCTGTCCGGCGCGCTGCACGGCCTGTTCCGCGTGCGCTGCTTCACGCAGGACGACGCGCACATCTTCATGACCTGGGAACAGATGAAGGACGAGATCAAGAACGTCATGCGCTTGTTCGACGAAGTGTACTCCACCTTCGGCCTGTCCTACCAGATCGAGCTTTCGACGATGCCCGAGGATCACATGGGCGACGAAAAAGACTGGGAGTTCGCCACGAACACCCTGCGCGACGCTGTCGTCGAGATGGGGAAAGACTATGAGGTCAACGAAGGCGACGGCGCGTTCTACGGTCCGAAGCTCGATTTCCACCTCTCCGACTGCCTTGGCCGTACCTGGCAGTGCGGCACGATCCAGCTCGACATGCAGCTTCCGGAGCGCTTCGACCTCGAGTATGTCGGCGCAGACGGTGCAAAGCATCGTCCCGTCATGATCCACCGCGTCGTGTTCGGTTCCATCGAGCGCTTCATCGGCGTCATCACCGAGCACTTTGCAGGCGCGTTCCCGACATGGCTCGCACCCGTACAGGTCAAGGTCCTGCCCATCACCGATCGTGCGGCCGAACGCTGCGTCGAGGTGCAGAAGGCGCTCGAAGCGCACGGCGTTCGCGTCGAAACGGATCTGCGCAATGAAAAGATCGGCTTCAAGATCCGCGAAGCCCAGATGCAGAAGATCCCGTACATGCTCGTTCTCGGTGACAAAGAGGTCGAGCAGGGGCTCGTCTCCGTGCGTTCGCGCAAGGACGGCGACCTCGGAACTTCCACGCTGGACGATTTCACCGCAAAACTGCTGGATGAGATCAAATCCAAGGCGCGCGACTGAGCAAGTCCTTTTGATTCACAAACGAGACCCTATTCCCGGCGGCTGTCCGAATGCGACGGCCGCCCTTTTTTTTCGTCTGCGTCCCCCTCCTCTCGCGCTCCCGTTCCATCCGTACAGACATCGTGCAGTAATTCCTGCATAGCACAGATTTATGAATGAATTCCTGCATATTAATGCTCGCATATCATTGTTTTGCCCCTAAATCTCTGGATATTTGCAATTCTTGATGCTGTATTATGCAAATTTTGTGATGAATGCTAAAACAATTTCTTCTTGCAATTTGAAAAACAGAAGCGTACAATGCGAACAATATATTTTATATGATCCAAAGAGCGGAGGACAACCAGATGGAATATGTGGATCGCGTCTTAAATCGATTGGTAGAAACGAATCCGGGTGAGCCGGCCTTTTATCAAGCGGCGCACGAGGTTCTTACAAGCGTCGCCCCCGTGCTCGCG
>HF985366.1 GCA_000432015.1 Clostridium sp. CAG:1024
TTTGTTAGTATAGCGCAGGTGGCCCTCCTTGACAACGTAATCTTATGTCCTGTTTTTTCGAATTTTGTCAATTATTTCTGTTTATGTCCGTTTATTTTTAATTGTCCTCTCGTTTTTCTCTGATTCTTTTGTTTTCGTCGTATTTCTATTTTTTGCCCTACTTTTCTCAAAATTCTTTTGCTGCTATGCGGATTTTTCTGTTTTTCCCCGCGTTTGCTTTTCCCCTTTTTTCTCCTGTTTTCTTCCGGGCAGAACGCGCTTTTCCTGCCCCATGCTCCTCCGTTTACAAAAACAGGCCCCTTTGGGGCCTTGTTTCCTTACAGCGCGGTGAGCCGCGTTTTCAAATCGCGTTCACGCCCCGTATTTTTCCAGCAGCGCCTGCAGCTCCTCTTCTTCGATACCGAAATACGTTTCGAGCTGCCGACAGATCTCCGCCCGCCTGCCGTTCAGCACCGAGCGCATCTGCCGCACGGAGCTGCGCCACCTTTCCATGCTCTTGGGCCATCCGAATCTCTCGATCTGCCTCGGCAGCTCCCTTTCCAACTCCTCCAGCATCTCGTCCAGCACGGCATTCATCCGTTCCTCCGTGAAATGCGTCGCCAACAGCTCCGCATACCGTTCCACAAAGTATGCGCGCCACGCCTCGTTCTGCCGCATCGCCGCGTTGAACGCCATGCCCGCCAGCTTGCTGCTGCCCGTCTTGAAATACTTGCTCAGATTTTTCTTGTTATCCGCATGCTCCATGAGCGCCATATCGTTATCGTAATAGATACAGCGCAGCTTGCCGCCGGACGTGCTCCAGTACCGCTGGTTATAGAAATCCGTGTCCGAAAAGAACGTCTTCAGGATCAGCTGGTCCGTGAAGCTCGCGATGTCGATCCTCTCCGCGAGCGCAGCATAGCCCTCCTCCGTGCGAAAGTCCCCTCTCTTTGCAAGCTGCAGGGCCGCCCGATAGGTTTCCCCGCTGCCCGCCAGAGCGCCCTTCAGCCGGTCTGCGACCTCGATCGTGTCCTTCTCCGCGCCCGCGCGCGCCGCAAGCCAGTCCTCGTTCATCTGCTCCGTCAGATAGTATATGCCCTGATACTGCGCGTTACGGTAGACAGTGACAAGACGCGTCCTTGCCGCTTCGACGTTCAGTCCCTGCGCCATGCGCGAGCAGAACGCATCCCGCACGCGCGTTAAGCCGCCCTCCTGTCCACTGTTTCTCAGTGTGAATGCGGACACGGTGTCAAAGCCGCCGCCGAACAGAGGATATGCGGCCTCGCCCTGCCCGTAGGCCGCGCGAAGGTGACACGTCAGCGATTTCTGCGGATAGGCCGTTGATGACGACTTGTTTCCCTTGATGCGCATGTCCGCGACAAACGCCGTCCCGAGCGTGCCGTCCGCCTCATAGAAGGCGATCCGCACGGGATACTCCGGGCGAATCGACAGATACGATTCCTCGAAGATCGCACGGATCTCGCTCGGCGCGCCCGTCACGCAGATCACGGGAACGGTGTGCGGCTCAACAAACAGATAGGTGCGCGACAGCTCGTCGCTCACGAGCGCGCCCGTGCGGCAGGCAACTGCGCGAAGCGCCGTGCTTTTCTCGATCGCGATGGGCTCCGTATAGAGCGGCGACGCGTCCCCCGGTTTGCTGCCGTCCAGCGTATAACGGATCTCCGCTTCCGCATCGCGGCAGGTCAGAGTCAGCAAAAACGGCTTCTCATGGTACAGCCCGTTCTCGGATGCGATCGGTGCGGGCGGCGCGGCGTGCAGTGCTTCCGCGTTCTTGCCGCCCGGCGTTTCCCTTGTGAAATATGCCCTCTGCGCTCCGGCGTCCGCAGGCCGTCCCGACGTCACCCCCGCATGCAGCGCCCCCGTCGAAAACACGTCGCACAGCCTTCCCTTCGTGTCGGTTAGCAGCAGCGTTTCGCCCGAGGCCGACAGGTGAAACGGCGCGTCGTCCCCGAGCGATATGACCCGGTACGCGCCCGGTTCGATCGTGCCGGAAAGCGGCAGTCTCGGGCCGTCCGGATCGTCCCGCAGCGACCAGTCCGTGAGCTCCACGCGCTCCGTTCCGCCGTTTCGCAGCTCGATCCAGTCCGCCTTGCCGCTCTTTGGCGCGTTCACCGCACAGACCTCGGAGATATACACACCGTCTGCATCAAAAAAACCGACCCCGTCGGTTGTCGAAAACGACTTTGCGTTTTCGCCTCCGGGCGTCGGCAGACCGTAATAGCAGAGCGAGCCGTCCTGCGCTCTGCCGATGGATACATTCTCGGGAATGCCCGTGCCGAAGACGATGCTGTCCGTCCGACCCGCCGCCGCGTCCGTCAGGAGCAGCATGCCGTCCTTTTCGGACAGGCGGAAATTCGTATGCAGCTCTGCATCCGTGCGGTCTTTTCCCGACAGGAACACGACAAGGTATTCGCCCGGCCCGATCGGCACATCCGGAAACGCCCAGCGGTACGGCTCGTCCGCTTTGTCGGACAGATAATAGCCCGCAAGCGACAGCTCGTTCTCCGTGCCGTTGTACAGCTCGACCCACGCGCCGCGGTCGCCGTCCTCGTCCGCCGCGGAATAGCGGTTTCTGAGCAGGATCTCGTTGATGCGTACGGGGTCCCCCGCCTCCATGGCCGGCAGGGGCGTGCTCTCACGCTCGTTTCTCACGCGCTTTGCCTCGTCAAGCGACGAAAGGATCGCTGCGTCGTCGTTCGGCTCTCCGGGCGTCGGCACGCCGCAGTACCCGTAGTCGCCGTCGGTCTTTCGCGCATACGAAACGTCCGCGGCAAGCGCGGGCAGCGTCAGCGTCTGTATGGTCGTGCGATCCGGTGCGGTCAGGCAGAGCGTCTCGCCGTCCTTGGACAGGGCAAAGCCCGTGCAGCGTCTTGCAAACGGCGCATGCAGGCTCTCCACCTGTTTTGCATATACGACGATCGTCTGTCCCGGTTCAAGCGTTTCCTTCCCGAAAATGTATTTCCCGGGCTCTGTCGTGCGATCCGACAGGCCATATCCCTCAAGCTCCAGCGCAGTGTCGCCGATATTTTGCAGCTCGATCCAATCCGGCGCGCCGAGCGCGTCGACCGGCAGCGACTCGCGGTTGCTGCTCACGACCTCGGAGATAACGAGCGCGGGAAGCTCCCGCCGCGCGGCTGCGGGACTTGCGCCGCATGACGAGAACAGCAACGCTGCCGCCAGCCCCGCAAGGATCAAGACCGTGCCTCCGACCTTCCGTCCACCCGGTTTCGTCATGCCTTTATCGAGCCTCCTTTGGTTTCACCGGCCCCTGTCTCCGCCGCATAGATGCGCGAGGACTCTCCCCAGGGATGGTAGCCGGTGCCGATGTGCGTAAAGCCGTAGCGCTCGTAGTAGCCGATGTGATCGGTGCAGAGGTATACATGGGAAAAGCCCGCGTTCGCCGCGTCCCGCTTTGCGCGTTCGAGCAGCAGCGCGCCATAGCCGTGGCCTCGCATGTCCTCCTCGACATACAGTGCGCAGCACCACGGATACAGATCCATGCGGCTGATAAAATCGTTTGTGATAAGACCGGCGCAGCCCGCGATCCGCTCATTGTCATCCGTCAAAAGGTACCATTCCGGCAGGGGGTTGTCCGAGGCCAGGCTGCTTACGATGCAGTCCTCGTAAACCATGCGGCTGTTCTCGTTCGCCCACTTGGCCTGGAAATACTCGATAAACGTCCGGCAGAGCTCCGGCCGTTCGCGCGCGGATAGGATCTTCATGTTCGTCCCCCTTCCGGGTCTATAACAGCGCCCCGAGACAGCCGTGATCGCCGGGGCGCATGCGTTTACAGTATGCGGATTATTTGATGGGCTTCATTGTCGGGAACAGCAGCACGTCGCGAATCGAGGACTCGTCCGTAAGAAGCATGACAAGGCGATCGACACCGATGCCGATGCCGCCCGTCGGGGGCATGCCGTATTCGAGCGCGAGACAGAAATCCTCGTCGATCATCATGGCTTCGTCGTCGCCCTTCTGCCGTTCGAGCGCCTGCTGCACAAAGCGGTTGCGCTGATCGATGGGGTCGTTCAGCTCGGAGAACGCGTTTGCATATTCATGGTTCGCAATGAACAGCTCAAAGCGCTCCGTGATCTCCGGGTGTCCCGGCTTGCGTTTGGACAGCGGCGAGATCTCGACCGGATAGTCGGTCACGAACGTCGGCTGCACGAGCTTATCCTCGACGAACGCGTCGAATGCCTCTGCAAGCAGCTTGCCGCGGGTCGCCGTCTTGTCCTTGATCTCAAGGCCGAGCGTCTTTGCCTTCTCGCGTGCTTCCTCGTCGCTCGAAAGCCCGTAGAAATCCACGCCCGTGTACTGTTTGACCGCATCGTTCATCGTGACGCGTGCAAACGGGGGCGTGAGATCGATCTCCGTTCCCTGATAGGTGATCTTCGTCGTACCGTTCACCGCCGTGCAGCAGTGCGAAATGAGCGACTCCGCAAGCTCCATCATGCCGTACAGATCCGTATAGGACTGGTATGCCTCGATCGTGGTGAATTCGGGGTTGTGCGTCGCGTCCATGCCCTCGTTGCGGAACAGACGGCCGATCTCATAGACGCGCTCGAGGCCGCCGACGATGCACTCCTTGAGGTGCAGCTCCGTGGCGATCCGCATATACATATCGATATCGAGCGTGTTATGGTGTGTGATGAACGGGCGCGCAGACGCGCCGCTCGCGGTCGTGTTGAGCACGGGTGTTTCCACCTCAATAAAGCCGCGGCCGTCCATGAACCGGCGGATCTCCGCGATGATCCTGCTGCGCTTTTTGAACGTGTCGCGCACCTCGGGGTTCACGATGAGATCGACAAAGCGCTGGCGGTAGCGGAGCTCGGGGTCCTTGAGTCCGTGGAACTTCTCTGGCAGCGGGCGCAGCGATTTGGACAGCAGCCGGATCGCGGACGCGTGGACGGAGGTCTCGCCCGTGCGCGTTTTGAACACGGTACCCGTGACGCCCACGATATCGCCGATATCAAACTGTTTGAACGCCGCATAGCTCTCTTCGCCGACGTCGTCGCGCTTGACATAGATTTGAATGTCGCCTTCGCCGTCGAGCACGTGTGCAAAGCTGGCCTTGCCCATGATGCGTTTCGACATCATGCGGCCCGCGATGCTCACCGTTTTGCCCTCGTAGGCTTCGTAGTCGTTCAAAATATCGGCGCTGTGCTCGGCCTGGTCAAAGGTCGTGATCTCATAAGGATCCGCGCCCGCCTGCTGCAAAGCGGCGAGCTTTTCCCTGCGGATCTGCAAAAGCTCGGAAAGCTCCTGCTCGGCCTGTTCCTGTGCCACGGGAGGCTGTTGTTCCATGATGATTTCTCCTTGTCGTTTGTTCCTCTTTAACAAAACGGGGCGTTTCTTTGTCCGAAAGCCCCGTCAGGATCCTTGGTTGCGCTTACTTCTTGATCGCTTTGATGCGCAGCTTCATGAGACCGCCGGGCGTTTGCACTTCGACGATCTGTTTCAGCTTATGTCCGAGCAGCGCGCGGCCGACGGGCGATTCATTGGAGATGCGGCCGGCAGCCGGATCCGCCTCTGCGGAGCCGACGATGCGGAACGTCATTTCCATATTGGTCTCGGTATTCACAAGGTCGACCGTAGTGCCGACGCTGACGGTCGTGGTATCGATGGAGTTTTCGTCGATGATCTTTGCATTTTTCAGCTCGTTTTCAAGCTGGATAATATCGTATTCGTTCTTTGCCTGCTCGTTCTTTGCGGCGTCGTACTCCGCATTCTCGGACAGGTCGCCGAAGGCGCGCGCGGTCTTCAGCATTTCCGCGATCTCGAGGCGGCGCGGTCCCTTCAGGTATTCCAGGCGTTCCTCGCGCTTTTTGATCTCCTCTGCGGTCAGCCAAATCTCTGCCATGATGAGCCCTCCTATCTTCTATGCACGATGTGCTTTCCCATTATATTCACGCTGTCGGCAGGTGTCAAGCAGTATTTCCGCCATTTCCTCGGCGCTTGCCGCCGCCTGAAGCCTTGTGCGGAGCTGCGCCGCGCCCCGAACGCCCGCGAGGTAGCAGACGATGTGTTTTCGAAGCTCCAATACGCCCCGCTCGCCCTTATGGGAAACCGTGGCTCTTGCGTGCTCCGCCGCAGTCTCCATGCGCTCCTGCCAGTCCGGCGGCGTATACGTCCGACCCGACAGTGCCGCACGGATCTCCTGAAACACCCAGGGATTTCCGAGCGCGCCCCGGCCGATCATGATGCCGTCGCAGCCCGTTTCCCGCATGGCTCTCGCGCTTTCCGCGTCCTTGACGTCGCCGTTTCCGACGACGGGAATGCGGACCGCCGCTTTGACCGCCGCGATGGCCGCAAGATCGGCCTCGCCGCCGTACATGGCCTCGCGCGTTCTCCCGTGTACGGTGAGCATGGCCGCGCCGCACGCTTCAAGGCGCTTGGCGAACGCAACGGCGTTTTCGCTATGCGCATCGTAGCCCTTGCGCATTTTGACCGTCACGGGAACGGGCACGCTCTTTGCCATGGCTTCCACGATCCGTCCGGCAAGCTCCGGCTCCTTCATCAACGCGCTGCCCTCGCCGTTGCCGGTGATCTTCGGTGCGGGGCAGCCCATATTGACGTCGATGGCAAGGATCGCGTCGCCATACGCCTGCACGAGCCGCTTTGCGGTATCCGCCATGATTGCCGGGTCTCTTCCGAACAGCTGCATCATGACGGGACGTTCTTCCTCCGCCGTTTCGAGCAGCTCACGGCTCTTGTCGCTGCCGTAATGCAGGCCCTTTGCGCTGACCATCTCCGTGACGGTGACGTCTGCGCCGTGACGTTTGCAGAGCGTGCGAAAGGACATGTCCGTAAAGCCCGCCATCGGTGCGAGCAGCAGGGGCATGTCCCATTGTTGATCTCGTAGTTGCAGCAAAGCGTTCGTTCCGTTCTGTCGAATGCGCCGCGGGTGTCACGGCAGGGTGATGAGCTCCGGCGCGGGCGTCGGTGTGGGCGTCGCCATGGGCAGCGGGCTTTGATTCGGGTCTGGCGTTCGGAGCGCATCGACGGACGGACGTTCCTCCAGCAATTCGATCTCGGACAGATACCAGCGCTCTCCGTTATTCACAAAATGGAGTTTATAGCGTCCGCTCGTCCATTCCGGAACGGGATAATCGGCGGACGTTTTCCCCTCCTCGATGAGATCGGGGGAGATCGCGCCCTTGATCGATACGATTTCCACGGCGGTCACGGTCGCTGTCTGCGACCACGGCGCGACGGAGATGTTCTCCACATCGAGGTCGTAGTTATACGAGCTGATCGTATAGTTTTTATACCGGTCGTCGTCCAGCCGTGCATCTTTGTTGATGCAGGCGAGCAGAAAGTATTCCTCAAGCGCTGCGCGATCCTCACCGCCGAGGATGCAGGCCGCCCGAAGCGACATGCCCTCCGACGCAAGGATGTACAGATTGCTCATGCGCGCCGCCGTGAAAAACGCAAACGCGCAGACCATGACGCCGGCGATGACGAGCATCAGTGTGCGCACGATATACAGCATGGTTCTCCGCGCCGTATGGATGCGCATGTATTCTCTTTTTTCGCGTGCCGCGGCTCCTCGCTCCATTGGCTCACTCCTTTGCCTGTCATGATACCATATTCGGCGCACGCTTGCAAATGGGCAACCCGGTCGGATTTTGCTTCTTCCTTTTCTTTCCGGGAAGAAAAGGGAACGGTTCTTCTTTTCTTTTTAGAAGAAAAGAAACAAAAGAAAATCCTCTGCGGAACGTATATTTTCCGCTGCTCCTGACGGTCTCGCCAACGTGCAGCGCAAAACG
>HF985367.1 GCA_000432015.1 Clostridium sp. CAG:1024
AAGCCTTGACTACCGTGACGGTGCTGACATATATAGCTATGACGAGAGCCAAATGGAAATGCTCAAAGAAATCATGCGCCCCGACTATTACCCACTGTTTGCCGAGCTATGCGGACAGACGCTTGGTGACGGCGGCGAATACGGGCTTGGTCTTGACATCAACCCCGGCCTCTCCGACAGCGAGGTGGGCGCTCAAATCGTGCAGGCGGCAAAGCGATATATCGGGCGCAGCTATGCAAGTATGGATTGCTCCGGCTTGGTACGCGCAGCATACCGCGATTGCGGGTTATCCTCCATGAACGGTCTGAACTCCGCATCAATGGCGAAGAAATGCCAAGAGATGGGCGTTCTGTTCACCGACCCCTCGCAGCTTCAATCGGGCGACATTATCTTCTTTGCCCGCAAGGACACAAGACGCGGCGAGGGCTACTGCACCGACCACAGGCGTTGCGGCAACGGACGCTGTAAGAGATGGATGCAGATTCACCACGTCGCCATCTACATCAACGGCGAGTTTCTTATCGACAGCACAGGCGGCAACAACTCCGTTCAGATCAGAAAGCATTGGGGCAAAAACGGCTCCGAATGGGAATGGATTTGCTTTGGTCGCCCCACAAACTAAAACAGAAAGTGAGAAAGAACATGAAAAAACTCTCCTCTTTGCAGATAGCGGCGCTTGCCGTTCTTTCCTTCATCGTTGCGGCGCTCGCCATCGCTGCGCTTGCCACAGGCAATAACCTCGCCGTCCCCTTAGAGCTTCCAACGACAACAACAAAGCCGGAGGCGTTAGATATTGAGCTTGCGTATGATGAAAAAACATTCGCTCCCCTGCCCTTTTCCATGCCAACAGCAAGACCGACAGCTTCTCCTTCGGCAAGTCCCGCAGAAAGCGCAACGCCTTCAAACAGCAAGCGGGCAGATACCTTCTGTACGCTGACTATCTGCGGCAAGGATATTCCCGTGCGCTATGGCGTGGATGAAAAGACGCTTGAAAAATCTCCGGGCTATCTACCGTCCTCGGCTCTGCCTGGGGCGGAGGGAACGTGCGCCATCTATGGACACCGCAACCGCAATCACTTCAAGGCGTTGAAGAATGCGCAGGTTAGCGACAGCATCAAGGTGACAATGGCAGACGGAACGGTCTATACCTACGTCATTACCGACATAACCATATTTGAAAGCACTTCGGACTGGACGCTGCCCGCTGCGGATGGGCGAATGCTTACGCTCGTCACCTGCTATCCGTTCCAGTACAGCGGTCATGCGCCCGGGAAGTGCGTGGTGACGGCGAGGTTGAAATAAAGCAAATCCGTTCCCGCCACCGACTGGAACGAGCAGACCAAAGCGGAGGAATGGCGGGCGGCATGGGCTGAAATCTGCAATTCGTATCTTGAAAAGGGAAATCATACCGAGCGCATAGACCACCGCAGCTATGAGCGGCAGGGAATAGACCTGATCCCCACCGTGCATCTTGGCGTAGCCGCCTTTCAGATGGAGAAGCGCGGAATCCGCACGGAGCGGGGAAACATCAACCGCGAAATCGAAGTCACAAATCAGAAGCTGCGGCAGTTGAAAGCCCGCATTTCCAAGCTGCAAAGCTGGCTGAAAGAGGAAGCGGCGAACACCGAGCCGCCCACTCTTGCAGAGGTGATACAGGGTATCCTTTCGCGGCGGGAGCAGACGGGAAAACCGGGCTGTTATACCGCTGTCAACAATCTGAAAGCAGCGGCAAAAATGCTGAATTTCCTGCAAGAGAATCAGATCGTGGATATGGACGGCCTGACGGAAAAAATGGCGGGTATGTTCGGGGAGCAGCGCGAAATATCCGAAAAGCTGAAGCCCATCGACAGGCGGCTGAAAACCCTTGACGGGCATATTTCAAACGCCGAAAAGTATTTGAAGTACTGCGAGGTTTACGGGAAATACAGGCGGCAGCCGCCGAAAAAGCAGGAGGCGTTTTACGAAGCGTACCGCATGGAGCTGACCCATTACGAAGCCGCAGGACGCTATCTTGACGGCGTGATGAACGGCAGGACGAGCATTCCGCTGAAAGCATGGAAAGCGGAGCAGGAGAAGCTGACCGCCGAGCGGAAGGAGCTGTCCCGCCGCTATCTCGCACTGAAAGACGAGGTAAAGGAAGCGGAGCGGATACGGAAGGGCGTTTACGCGATCCTGCGGGAGGAAAACCGCAAAGAGCAGCCTACGCACAAGCAAGACCTTGACCGCTGAAAAGACAGAGCGGCGGGATAACCATCTCCCATATCCCTATAACAGTCATTACTTTTGTCGCCGTTCCGGCTTTTGCGGGACCTCGCATCCCGCACCTCCGACCTCAAACAAGGAACAGAATGGAGTGTCAATATGTAACACAGAGACAGTCGCCCCTCTGCAATTCCGTAAAATGCAAAAAGCGGTCAAGATCCGATAAATATCTAAAGCAGCCAGCAGGAACACGCTGGGCAAGGAATTCTTCGCCGGGGCGTTTTCTGCTTGGAAAATTCAAGGCAAAAGCCGCAGAAAACGAACGAAAAACGGCAACCGTACAAAAGTAAATACTATACAGTACAATAAGCTTTTGCAAACTCAAAACATAGCAGTTTATTTTCGATGGACTATCTATTTCGTATTGAACCATTCTGTATATAGTTTTTTCAGCGGATTTCGAATAATGCCTTATGGAATTCCATAAGCAGCGACTCTTTCGTAATATTCTTCTAAACACAGTTCATTGTTGTAACAGTATTCAGCTATATCCAAACCCACATAACGGAAATGCCATGGCTCGAATATCACACCGGTAATATTCTCCTTATCTTTGGGGTAACGTAACACAAATCCAAAGCAATGGGCGTTGGCAGCGAGCCATCTACCCATATCGGTATTTGCAAAACCACTATCGGCAACATCATAGTTTTGAGACAGGATATCTATAGCAAGACCTGTAGGATGCTCACTCATGTTACCGGGCAGCACCTTTACAGGAAAGGATTTTGGTTCAGAACCGTACTGAGGGTCCTTTTCAAGGCGAGCTGACCAAAGTTGCTGTTGCATATCTATAGGTCGGTAAACACTATTTATAATAAACCCCCTCACCCCGTCATTATTAGCTTGAGTAAGCATAGTAGCAAGAGCTTCTCCTGCTAGTGGATGAACCATCATATTTTCTTCGTATGAAGCTATATCTTCGCCCATATATGTTTTTAGAGGGACCAAGTAAGGGGAATAATCAGGTGGCAATGGGTTATCCCAGTTAACAAGTATAGCCACATCAATTTCTTGTTCGACTAATCCAACTCCATCCCGACCACCAAAGCAATCAAATCCGAACCCGATGCCGATAGGTGATGGGTTCGGATTTGTCGTTTATCTCAACGTTCACCAGCGGTGAGATAGGCATCAACTCAACAATGCTAAATGGAGTGGAGATTATGATTCCCCGCTCCATTTCTATTAACAATTGTTTTGTACTAAACCATGCGTTCGGCATTACCGTGATCCATAGAATAGACCTCATCACATAACAGATTTATGTCCTCTTTATTGTGGCAGGCTATCAAAATGGTTTTCCCCTCATCTTTTAGCGACAGAAATAACTTACGCATATCTTGAACTCCTATATTGTCTAAGCCGTTCATTGGCTCATCTAATATGAGTATTGACGGATCCTCCATAATCGATTGAGCAATTCCCAAACGTTGTCTCATGCCAAGAGAAAATTTTCCTACTCTTTTTTTATCTGCGGGATCTAATCCTACCATGCGAATACAGTCTTTTACCCGTTTTTTATCGACTTTTTTCCTGATTGAAGCCAGCAACCACAGGTTGTCAAACGCGCTATAATTAGACAGAAATCCGGGGGATTCAATAATTATGCCTATACTTGAAACTGTCTGCTTATCCACAGGCTTCCCCTCAATTAGAATTTTTCCGCTCGAAACAGGCATAAGGCCTACAATACACTTAAACAGTACGGTTTTACCCGAGCCATTTCGGCCTATGATCCCATAAATTTTACCACGTTCAAAATCGAAATTAACACAATATAACGCTTCTTCTTCACCAAAGCGCTTTGTTACATTAATAACCTTAATAATGGGGTCTGACATAGTTAAAAATCCTTTCTAAGCCAAAGTATGAGCAACGGATAGGTTCTTTTTATGTATTACAACAAAAGCGGCACAAGTAAATATTCCTATCATTGCTGACAAAATATAAATTGAATACCCGGGAGTTATGTTTACATTGTCAAAATAAGCAATATTGGACAAGGATATTGGAGAAAATCGAAGCCATCGGGCTGATAAAAAGTTGGCTATAAAGTAGTTAAACATGGTGATAGTACAACAGATAATAGAACCTGAGGAATGACCAATGCTCATATTAAATACAAACATTATAAGCCCAATCAGACTGCACATCATCCAGTTTAGCAGCATACTGAGTCCCATAGCTGATACTGGTGAAAAAGAG
The DNA here is from genome assembly GCA_000432015.1 of Clostridium sp. CAG:1024. Classification (GTDB taxonomy): domain Bacteria; phylum Bacillota; class Clostridia; order Christensenellales; family CAG-138; genus CAG-1024. Next base: position 4,471 of record HF985367.1, read on the forward strand.
TAAATAATTCGTTGATATAAGACAAACGGAATATTATAAACAGAAGCAGCATCGGTCAAAGAAATTGTACCTATTGCTTTTCCCCATTCTACTGTCCATTCAATACGATTTACAAATGGCAACAGCGTTAGCAACACAATAAACAGAACAAGCATTGCACTTGCCATAAAAATATAAAGAATTTGTCCCGCTGCCCATAGGTGTCTACCGGACCGGATAATAACATAAGGAGCAGACCCATCAATAAACGGAGCATCGGAAAAGAGAAATACAGAGCATAGTATAATTGCAACTTGGGTATATAAGTCTGTGCTAATAAATGGAAATAACCACGGCGAAATTGCAATTCCCACATCACGGAGAAACGCACGGATCGGCAGAACACACCACATTCTTTGGCAATAGCAACAGCTTGTTCTTGTGGGTTTGGAGATGGAGTAGGAATTGCTACAGCTGTTGGCGTTGTTGTTATTGCCGTAGTTTCCATTGTTGTCTCCACATCTCTGCCATTTCCTGCACAATTATTACCACCACCAAACAGGCTCTTCAGCCATTCCCAGAAATCCTCCCAACTTGCACCATTACAGTCTATTCTTGAAACGGGATTATCCCCACAATATGAATAAGCATTGTGCCCAAGCACGCCCTGGCCGGTGGAAAGAAAAACATCCGCAGAAATAAATCTCCCTACGGTCGGATCGTAGTAGCGACTTTGCAGGTAATAGAACCCGGTCTCCGCATCGTATACATATGCTCTATAACGGAACGGGTTTTGTGCTCCCAAAGTGCTCGCCAACGAACCGGTGCAAGAGATTTGCCTGC
>HF985368.1 GCA_000432015.1 Clostridium sp. CAG:1024
GGTATGTGTATGACGGTTCTGGCAATCTGTACTCAGCTTGTGACGCCGCGCTCGGCTTCACCATCTACTACGAGTACGACCATACCGATCGTTGCGTTAAGAGCTGCACAAAAGACAACGCAACGGGCGCGATCCTGTCGTCCTATTCGTACCAGTACGATGTAAACAACAATCTCATCAAGCTCACCTGTTCGACCAACGGAACAACGTGGGCGACAACGTATACCTACGATAAGGATAACCGCCCGATCACCGCAACGCTCGCAAGCGGAAGAGCGATCACGAACACTTACGACAGCATAGGCCGACTTTCCACAAAGTCGATCGGTGCTTATACCACCACGCTTTCGTATCTTGCGGGGATAAACGGCTCACAGACGGCTATGGTGTCCTCCTACCAGAACGGTACGGATGCGGCGTACCAGTACGAGTATGATGCGAACGGGAACATTACCCACATTCAGCAGGGTGATACGCACCTCTATTACCAGTACGATGCGCTGAATCAGCTCGTTCGCGAAGACAACAGCATCCTCAA
>HF985369.1 GCA_000432015.1 Clostridium sp. CAG:1024
AAACAGGCACTGGAAAAACTTTCCAACGACGAAGTCCGCGTTAAGTGCATCCACGGCGGCGTCGGCGCGATCACCGGTTCGGATATCATGTTCGCATCCGCATCTAACGCCATCGTCATCGGCTTCAACGTCCGTCCCGACGCAACGGCGCGTGCGGCCGCAGAACGGGAGAACGTTGATGTGCGGACCTACCGCGTGATCTACAACGCCATCGAGGACGTGGAAAACGCGATGCGCGGCATGTTCAAGCCCGTGTATCAGGAGGTCGAACTCGGACGTATCAGCGTGCGCGAGACCTTCCGCGTTTCGGGCGTCGGCACGATCGCCGGTGCGTATGTGCAGGAGGGCAAGGTTACAAGGAACGCGCAGGTGCGCGTTGTCCGTGACGGCATCGTGCTTCACGACGGCAAGATCGGATCGCTCAAACGCTTTAAGGACGACGCGAAAGAGGTCGTCGCAGGCTATGAGTGCGGCATCAGCATCGACAACTTCAACGATATTCAGCAGGGCGATACGATCGAGGCGTATGTCGTGGAAGAGGTCAAACGGTAAAAGGAGAACAACATGTCCGCGATCCGCAGCGACAGAATGAATGAAGAGGTCAAAAAGACCATGACGGCGATCATCCGGGAGATGAAGGATCCCCGGATCTCGCCGATGACGACGTTGACGACCGTTGAGGTCACGAACGATCTGAAATACGCGAAACTCCGCGTTTCCGTCTACGACGAGGATGAAGCGGTGCGGCGCGGAACGGTCGATGCGCTGAACCACGCAGCGGGCTTCCTCCGGCACGAACTCGGACATCGGATGCTGATCCGCAGCGCGCCGGCGCTGAAATTTCAGCTGGATGATTCCATCGCATACAGCGTACACATCGCAAAACTGCTGAACGATCTGCACGTGGGGGAGGAAAACACCTCCGACGCTCCCAAGGCAGACGAGGATTGACGCGAGAGATATATGCACGAGACCGCAGTACAATGGATCAAGTCGCAGGAGAAAATTTTTCTTGTTGCGCATGTTTCGCCGGATGGGGACACGTTGGGTTCCTGTCTGGCTTTGTATTTGGCGCTTGTGTCGCTCGGCAAGAGCGCGCAGGTCTTGTCGGAAGACCCGGTGCCGCAGGCATACCGGTTTTTGCCCGGCGCAGCGGACATCAAGCGCCCGGAAGAGATGAACGAGGAAAACATTCCGGCCGTGATCGCCGTGGACTGTGCGGACAGGCTCCGCATGGGAACGGCAGAGCCGTTCTTTGACCGCGCGAAGACCACGCTCAACATCGATCACCATGGGACGAATACCGCATTTGCCGAAGTGAACGACGTGCGCCGTGCGGGTGCAACGGGCGAGCTGATTTATGAGATCATCCGTTTGCTGAATGTGCCCGTCACAGAGGATATGGCCGTGTGCCTTTATACGGCGCTCGCGACCGATACGGGCAACTTTTCTTACAGCAATACGACGCCGAACACGTTCCGCATCATGTCGGAGCTGCTCGAGACAGGCTTCCCGCTGCCGGAGATCAACCGAATGCTGTTTCGATCGACGCCGCTGCACAAGCTGAAGCTGCAAGCGCGCGCACTGGACAAGCTCGAACTGTATTGCGGGGGGAGGGTCGCGATCTCAGCGCTCTCACTTTCGGATTTTTCGGACTGCGGCGCGACGGCAGAGGATCACGAGGGCGTGGTCGATCTGCTGCGCGACATCGATACCGTCGAGGCCTCGGCCGCTCTCCGCGCCTGCGAGGATGGGACGGTTCGCGTCAGTCTCCGCGGGAAACGCTATGCAGACGTCAGCCGCGTGGCTGTCGCGCTTCACGGCGGCGGACATAAGCTTGCCGCAGGCTGTACCATCTGCGGCTCGCTTGAAGCGGCCAAGTCAGCCGTGCTTGCAGAGCTTCGCAAACTGTTTCCGGAGGAGCACGTTTAGTGGAGGGCTACGAGGGCATCGTAACGGTGTTAAAGCCGCCGGGCATGACGTCCAACAACGCCGTCTATGATGTGCGGCGTTTGTTTGGCGTAAAGCGCGTAGGCCATCTTGGAACGCTTGACCCGGGTGCAGCGGGCGTGCTGCCCGTGTGCGTCGGACGCGCGGCAAGGCTGTTTGATTACCTGGTCGATAAGGAAAAAACGTACATTGCGGAGATCGCGTTCGGAATTGCCACCGATACCCAGGACAGCTACGGCAAGGTAACGGAAACCGACCCGAACTGCCGGGTGACACGCGAAATGCTGGAGGACGTTCTGCCGAAGTTTGTTGGGAGGCAGAAGCAGACCGCGCCAGCCTATTCGGCATTGAAAGTTGACGGGCGAAAGATGTACGATCTTGCCCGCGCAGGGGAAGCCGTGCCGGAAAAGATTCGTGAGATTACGATCCATGGTCTGCGTCTCATGGAGCAGACGGGCGACAATCGTTACTTGATCGAAGTTCGTTGTTCAAGAGGCACATATATCCGTACGCTCGCGTTCGATATCGGCGCAGCGCTCGGCGTTCCGGCATATCTTGCCTTCCTGCTGCGTACCGCGTCCGGCAGCTTTACGTTGGATACCGCCTATTCCGTGCAGGAACTCGAGCAGCGCAGGGAGAACGGTACGCTTTCGGAAACGCTCATGTCCTGCGAGGAAGCGCTCAAGGCTTATCCAGCGGTGTCGCTGCCGGAAAACCGGCGCATCCCGACAATGAACGCGCTGGAATCGGTCTGCCGTGCGCCGGACGGGATCGTGCGCGTCTATGCAAACGGATTTCTGGGATTAGGCGAAGTGCGGGACAATCGTGTCCGGCTGACTGTACACCTGTATTGAGGGAATGCTATGGAGACGCGGAAACCCGCCGTCATTGCGCTCGGCATGTTTGACGGCGTACACATCGGACATCAGGAACTGCTCGGAACTGCGGCGTCGCTTGCTGATGCACTGGATGCGGCGTGTTGCGTCTATACGTTTGAGAACCACCCGGCAGAACTGCTCGGTCGGCGCGTTGAGCTGCTGACCGGCGCAGAGGAGCGGCGCGCGCTGCTTTCCATGTTTGGCGCGGATGAGGTATACATGGAGCGTTTTGACGAGACGATCATGCACCTCTCGCCGGAAGCATTCGTCCGGCGGCTCTGCGGAGCATGGCATGTTCGCGGCGTCGTTGCGGGATTCAATTATACCTTTGGCGACCGGGGCGCGGGCACGTCGGATACGCTGCGGGCGCTGGGAAAAGAATTGGGATTTTCCGTGATGATCGTTCCAAAGGTCTCGGTGGACGGCGAACCGGTGTCCAGTTCGCGGATCCGGTCGCTTCTGCAAACGGGAGATGTGCGCATGGCCGCGCGCTTGCTCGGACGTGCTTACGCCGTTTCCGGCATGGTCTGTCCCAATCGGCAAAACGGAAGAAAGATCGGTTTTCCCACGGCGAACCTGCTGCCGGAACCGGGCCGCGCGCTGCCGCGCCATGGCGTTTATGTGACGGAAGCGATCATGGACGCGGGGACGTTCCGCGGCGTGACGAATATCGGCGCAAACCCGACGGTTCACGGCGACCGGGTCACGATCGAGACCCATCTTTTGGGCTTCTCCGGCGAACTCTACGGCAAACATCTTGAAGTGCGGTTTCTTGAGCGTATCCGCGGGGAGCACACGTTTGCGTCGCTCTCGGAATTGAAAACGCAGATCCGAGAGGATGCGAATGCTGCGGCGCGATACGGGAAAGAATGAGAAGAAAATGTGCGATAGCCTGTTTACAAGACGGAAAACGCATGGTATACTAGATAAGATTTCAACCGCTTACATAGTTTCGCGACACTCCGACGCCATACTCTGTTCGCGGGGATACTAGAAAAATGGAGGAACATACCCATGACCAAACAGGAAATCATCGAAGCGTATGCCCTGCACGAGGGTGACACCGGTTCTCCCGAGGTTCAGATCGCGCTGCTCACCGAGCGCATCAACCACCTCAATGAGCACCTCAAACTCCACAAGAAGGATCATCACTCTCGCAGAGGCCTGCTGAAAATGGTCGGTCAGCGCCGTGGCCTGCTCAACTATCTCAAAGAGAAGGACATCGAGCGTTACAGAGCGATCGTCGCAAGCCTGAACCTCAGAAAGTAAAAGAATCGGCGGGGCTTTTCCCGCCATTCTTTTTTTGTGTGTTTCACGGGCTTTGCCGCTCTTTTTGAACAGGTTTTAATGAAAAAAGAAGATAAATAACAGAAGGAGCATGCAACATGCAAGCAAGAACATTTGAAATGCAGCTCGGCGGCCGCACACTGACCGTCGAAACCGGCAAGTATGCAGAACAGGCCGGCGGTTCCTGCCTCGTGCGCTGCGGAGACACCGCGGTGCTCGTGTGCGCGACCGTAGCAAAGACCGCACGCGACGGCGTGGATTTTCTCCCGCTCAGCGTCGAATTCGAAGAGAAGCTCTACTCTGTGGGCAAGATCCCCGGCGGCTTCATCAAGCGCGAGGGCCGTCCGAGCGAGAAGGCCATCCTGACTTCCCGCCTCATCGACCGCCCCATTCGCCCGCTGTTCCCGAAGGGATTTTACAATGACGTCCAGGTCATCGCGACCGTCCTCTCCGTCGAGCAGGACGTCCAGCCCGAGATCCTCGGCATGATCGGCTCGTCCATCGCGCTGTCCATCTCCGATGCGCCGTTCATGGGACCGACGGGTTCCGTGGCAGTCGGCATGATCGACGGTAAATACATCCTGAACCCGACGCTCGCAGAGCGCGAGCAGAGCCGTCTCAGCCTGACCGTTGCAGGAACGAAGGACGCGGTCATGATGGTCGAAGCGGGCGCAAAGGAAGTCACCGAGGCAGAGATGCTCGGCGCGATCCTCTTTGCACATGAGGAGATCAAGAAGATCGTTGCGTTCATCTCCGAGATCCAGGCAGAGATCGGCAAAGAGAAGCGCCCGGTCGAGATCTACCACCCCGATGAGACGTTGACCGAAAAGGTTCGCGCCTATGCCTTTGAAAAGGTCCGCTGGTCGCTCGATACCTTCGACCGCAAAGAGCGCGAAGCACGTTCACAGCAGGTCAAGGAGGAGACCATCGCGGCGTTTGCAGAGGAATATCCCGAGTCCGCGAAGGATATCGACGCTATCCTCTACGCCATTACCAAAGAGATCGTCCGCGACAAGATCATTAACCATGAGATTCGCCCGGACGGTCGTAAGTATACCGAGATCCGTCCCATCTGGTCGGAAGTCGGCATTCTGCCCCGTACACATGGCAGCGCGGTCTTTACCCGCGGTCAAACGCAGGTCATGACGGTCGCGACTCTCGGCACGATCGGCGAAGCGCAGATCCTCGACGGCATTTCCCCCGAGGAAAGCAAGCGCTACATGCACCAGTACAATATGCCGCCGTACAGCGTCGGAGAGACCCGCATGATGCGCGGCCCCGGCCGCCGCGAGATCGGCCACGGCGCGCTCGCAGAGCGTGCGCTCGAGCCGGTGCTTCCCTCCGAGGAGGAGTTCCCCTACTGCATGCGCCTCGTCTCCGAGGTCATCAGCTCGAACGGTTCCACCTCGCAGGCCTCCATCTGCGCGAGCACGCTGGCGCTCATGGACGCGGGTGTTCCGATCAAAAAGCCGGTCGCGGGCGTTGCAATGGGTCTCATCAAGGACGAGAGCAACGGCAACATCGCGATCATGACCGATATTCAGGGGCTTGAGGACTTCTTGGGCGATATGGACTTCAAGGTGGCAGGTACGCGCGACGGCATTACCGCCATACAGATGGACATCAAGATCAAGGGTATCGACGAGCAGATCCTGACCCGTGCGCTCGAACAGGCGCGCCAGGGCCGTCTGTTCATCCTCGACCGCATGATGGAGACGCTGGCAGAGCCCCGCGCAGAGCTTTCGCCCTATGCGCCCCGTATCATTTCCTTCTCGATCAATCCGGATAAGATCCGCGAGGTCATCGGCAGCGGCGGCAAGACGATCAACAAGATCATCGCAGACACCGGCGTCAAGATCGACATCAACGACGACGGTACTGTGTTCATCGCATCGGTGGACGCCGCATCCGCAGCGGAAGCAAAGCGCATCATCGACGGCATCGTGAAGGACATCGAGGTCGGCGACGTGTATCTCGGAACGGTCGTCGGCATCAAGGAGTTCGGCGCGTTTATCAATCTGAAGCCCGGCACCGACGGCTTGCTGCACATCTCCCGCATCGCCAACAAGCGCGTAGAGAAGGTCGAAGACGTGCTGCAAATGGGTGAGCAGGTGCTCGTCCGCGTCATTGATGTGGATCCGAAATCCGGCAAGATCAGCCTGACCCGCAAGGATCTGTTGCCCGCCGATCAGAAATAACCCATAGCCCAACGCGTAGAAACAGGGGGCGCAGGACGGCCTGCGCCCCGTTCCTATATTCATAAGACCACCGCATCGGGAATATCCATGAATAGGAATGTCTCATGACGGAGGTTCACATGAATCGGGAAAAAGCGGTGGAAACCATGATGAACAGCGTGAACGTGCTCATCATCCTAATGATCGTGCTGTTGTATGTTGCAACGGGAACGACCGTCGGGGACGACGCGGTGGCTGCGCTGTCGAAGGACACGACGGTATATCGCGGCACGGCCGAGGGCAGCGTTGCGCTGGAATGCGCCGTGAGCTGGGACGCCGCAGCGCTTCCGGAAATGCTGGAGGTGCTGGAGGCGGCGGGCGTTCACGCCACGTTTTTCGTAAGCGGACAGTGGGCGAAGGACAACGCTCAGCTGCTGGAGCGCATCGCGGAGAGCGGACACGAGATCGGCACCATGGGCTATTACCCGACTTTTGACGGGGATGTTTCGACCGTTGTGAGCGACGTCGAGCTGTCGCAGTCGGTCATCGAGACGATCACGGGCATTTCGGCGGAATACTATTACTCCGGCCTCAGAAGTGCGGAGACCTCGCGGCGCGCCGCGGAAGAAGCGGGGCTCAAGCACGTCGCGTGTACGACGGATCTGCTGTCCGGGCGCGGCGATGCGGTGGACATCGCAAGCCGTGCATTGGAACACATCTTTGATGGAAGCATACTACTGATCCAGCCGACCGCCGCTGCGGTGCGGGCGCTGCCGACCATTCTGTCGGAGATCGCTTCCCGCGGGTATCGGGTGACGACGGTTGGAAATGTTTTGCAATAGGAGAATAACGATGATCATGGAACGAACCATGGGAAACGGGATCCGCGTGATGATGGAGCCGATGCAGGGCGTGCGCTCGGTCGCGCTGGGCGTGTGGGTCAACGCGGGTTCCGTGCGTGAATCGAAAGCGGAGGCGGGCGCGTCGCACTTTATCGAGCACATGGTGTTCAAGGGGACGGAACGCCGCAGCGCTGCGGACATTGCCGCGGAGATGGACAATGTGGGCGGAACGCTGAATGCGTTCACCTCAAAGGAATGCACCTGCTTTTATGCAAAGGTGCTGGACGAGCATCTGCCCATCGCGGCCGATGTGCTCGCAGATCTTGTGTTCCACAGCACATTCGACGCCGAAGAACTGGAGAAAGAGCGCCGCGTCGTGCTGGAGGAGATCCTCATGACCGAGGACAGCCCGGAGGATGTTTCTGCGGAGACGGCAGGCGCGCTGTTCTTCCAAGGCGATCCGTTGGCGTTTCCCATCCTCGGCACAAAGGAGAGCATCGGCGCGATGCCGCGCGAGACGCTGCTTTCCTATAAGCAGGCGCATTATGTGCCGAAAAATATTGTCATCGCCTGCGCGGGCAGCTTTTCGCCGGACAAGCTGATGGAGCTGCTCGAACGGCATTTCAGCATTCCGGAGAGCCCGCTTTCGGCCGGCCCCTTTGTGCAGGGATACCCGGGCGGCCGCAGGGTACAGTTTGTGAAAAAGGATATTGAGCAGATCCATCTGACACTTGCGCTTCCGGGGTTTGCGCGCGACAGCGAGGGACAGTATCCGCTTGCGGTGCTTTCCAATATCATCGGCGGCAGCATGAGCTCGCGTCTTTTCCAGCGGATCCGGGAGGAACGCGGACTTGCATATACGGTGTATTCCTATCCGCTGTTCTACGCCAATACCGGCGCCTTTGCACTCTATGCCGGCACAGGCGAGCAGCAGGCGGCGGAGGTCGTGCGTCTCATGCGGAAGGAGCTTGCCGAGATCCGCGAAAACGGCGTAACGGAGGAAGAATTCCTGCGCTGCCGCGAACAGCTCAAGGGCAGTTATCTGCTCTCGATGGAATCGAGCAACGCACACATGAGCGCGCTCGGTAAGGTTGCCTTGTTACAAAATCGTGAATATAATGAGGCAGAGACCATTCGACGGATCGAATGTGTTACAATGGAAGATATTCAAAGAATACTGCCGACCGTCCTCGATGAAAGCAACCTTTCGGCGGCGTTTGTGGGGCGGGTCGAGCGGCAGCGCACGGCGATCGAAGCGGCGCTGGAAGAATAACGGATTGAACGAGGACAGGGCAGGGGGAACCGCAGGATGGACAAGCTGGAAACGATCTTCACCATGCAGGAAGCGCTGAACCGGGATATTGCAGAGCGCAGGGATCTGCACTTTACGAAACAGGAGTGGATCCAAAAGAATATTCTTGCGACAGTCTCCGAGCTTGCCGAGGTGCTGGACGAAGCGCAGTTCAAGTGGTGGAAGAACGAAAAGCCCATCGATGAGCGAAAGCTCAAGGAGGAGCTTGTGGACGTGCTGCACTTTTTCGTGAGCATGTGTCTGCACAGCGGCATGGACGCGGACGAGCTGTTCCGAATGTACTGCGAGAAAAACAAAGAAAACTTTGACCGCCAGTACGGACGTTCCGAGAAAAAGGGATATGAGGTCGAACAGCATGGCTAAGCGGCGCAGACGGGTCAACGCTCGGTTCTTCCTTATCCTCGGCGGGCTCGCGGTGTTGCTGCTCATCGTTACGATCGTCGTTCTGTCGGGCGGCGGCGGCGATACGATCGAATTCGGCAGCGTCGAGACCTCGATCCAGTCGGCCGGCGTCATTATTCGCGACGAGACAATCGTTTCCACGGAAAAATACGAGAAGATCAACTTCAATGTCATCGAAGGGCAAGCGGTGGCGGATCAGACGCTGATCGCGACCGTATTCAAGCGCGGTTATCAGGACGAGTCCATGATCGCGCTGCTGAATCTGCAAAAGGAGATTTTGAGTTATCAGCGCCGCAAGCTGACCGGAAGCGATCCGACGCTCGAAGATCTGGATACGCGGATCACGGCCGTAGAGGCGCTCGTGCGCGATACGGCGCGCGGCGACAGCGACCAGGATGTGCTGACGCTCGAACAGCAGCTGAAATCGCTGCAATCCGAGCGGATTGCCTATCTGCGCGGCGCGGTCTCGCCGGATTCCCAGCTCCAATCTCTGTACAATCAGCTCCAGGATCAGGAAAACTCCATGAAGAACTGGACGCGTGATATTGTGAACACTGCCGGAAACGGCATCGTGAGCTTCTATTTTGACGGCTATGAGCAGGTGCTCAGCAGCACGAAGCTCAATACCATCAATGTTTCACTGATTTCGAGCCTCGTGCGCGGCAACAATACGACAAGCACGACGGAGAGCTCAAGCGAGCAGATGCTCTACCGGCTCATCTCGCCGAATCATTGGTATTTCGCCTTTACGACAAAGATCGATTCGCCCATGCGCTTGTGCGCGGGCGAGGAGTATTACGTCACGTTCGACGACTATTCCGACGCGATCTATCTGGCGACTGCACGCGAGCCGATCGTGTTCCAAAAGTCGGATGCGGAATCGACCGCAACCGAAGGTGTTGTGAACATTCTTGAGTTCAACGTGGACATCGGGAGTTTTCTCGGTATCCGCATGGTGAACGCAACGGTCAGCAAAGCGGCGCAGGGGCTCATGGTGGACGCGGAAATGGTCGGCACGAAGGACGGCATTCCCTGCGTGTACGTCGAAAGCGGAACATCGGTGTCTCGCGTGCAGGTGGATGTGCTTGCGATGGACGAAAAATCCGCCGTCATTTGCCCGCGCAACGAAAACGAAGCGCTCGTTTCCGGGCAGAAGCTGGTGCGGCCATGAGCGGGATTGGGGAAAACGTCGCCGCTGTCCGCGCGGGCATTGCGGCCGCATGTGAGAAAGCGGGCAGAGATCCTTCGGACGTGCTCCTGCTTGGCGTAACGAAGTATGTGGACACGGAGCGCATCGGGGAAGCACTGGACGCGGGCATAACCGCAGTCGGCGAGAACCATGCGCAGGAATTGCGCGAAAAGCTAACTTTTTTTGAACAGCGCAAATGCGACGTTCATTTTATTGGACAACTGCAAACGAATAAGATAAAATATGTCTGCGGTTCTGCACGCCTGATCCATTCGGTGGACAGACTTCCGCTCGCGGAGCAGATCAGCGCGCGGGCGGCTCGGCTCGGGATCACGCAGGAGATCCTCCTGCAGGTCAACATCGGCGCAGAATCGCAAAAGGGAGGCATATCGAGGGACGAGACGCTCTCCCTGCTGGAATCGGTCGCTGCGCTACCCGCGCTTTGCATTGAGGGGCTGATGTGCGTTCCTCCCGCAATGGAGGAGGAACGGGTTCGCCCTTATTTTGCTGCAATGCGCAAGCTGTTATTCGCAGCAAAAAACGCGTTTCCGGAACTGCCGCTTTCGACGCTCTCCATGGGCATGTCGCACGATTATCGCACGGCTGTGGAAGAGGGAGCGACGATCGTGCGCGTCGGAAGCGCCATCTTTGGCGCAAGAGATCGCCTTTGAGCGATGTGCGCCGCCCAGATTTGTTTGAATAGTTTTCGCGTAGTTCGGAGGAAAAGGAATGGCCAGCCTGTACAACAAATTTCTCGACTTTATCGGCATCGAAGAAACCGATGACATGGAGGACGAGGGATATTACCGTGACGAGCCCGCGGATCGGTACGACCGTGACCGTGACCGTGATCGGGATAGAGATCGTGACCGCGACAGAGACCAGGATCGCGATAATGTCGTGAACTTTGGCAGCCGTTCTTCCGGCAGACGCGATCGCGGGCAGTCGGCCCAAAACAGCGCCGGCGGGCTGCCGATCTCCGGCGGCATGAAGATGATCGTGTATCATCCCGTCAGCTATGAAGATACGCAGAACATCATCGATAATCTCAAGAACCGCAAGCCCGTTATCGTGAATATGGAAGAACTTGAAATGGAAACGGCGCAGCGAATCCTCGATTTTTTGTCCGGCGCGGTGTATGCATTGAACGGAACGATGTGCAAGATTTCGCGCGGTATTTTTGTTGTCGCGCCGAACAATTACGACGTTGTAGGCAACGGCGACGAGGACTACGACGAAGATAACAGATGAAGCAGGACCGCGCGGACGCGCGGAACGCGACGGGGCACATCAACAACTGGTGTGCTCATTTTTATAAGGAGCGGCTATGATCAAGATCGACGACATCATCAACGCAGAGTTTTCGAGAAGCTTCATGGGATACGACATGAAGGAGGTCGATTCGTTTCTCGATGCGGTCATCGAGCAGATGGAGAGCAATGAAAAAGAGCGCAGGGAAATGCTGACGGCGCTTGAGTACCTGCTGCATGAGATCGAGCAGTATGAACAGCTGACGGCGGACGGGGAACGGACGGACGGAAGCGGACGGTACGCGTCAAAGCGGGAAACGCAGAGAGCCGCCGAGCTGCTCAGGATTGCGCAGGAAACGGAGAGCCCCGCGGCACAGAGCCGATCGGAGACTGCCGGGGCAGAAGCCCCCGGCGCTGCAAGAGTGCTGAAAGGAACGCCGCGCGCGGGGAGACAGCGGACGATGCATGTGCGGCCGGAGCCGGAGAATGCGGCGGCGATGCCGGACGAGCCGGCGCAGACTGCGGACGGGGAAGAGATACCGACCTATACCTTTGCGGGACTATTTGCGGACGCGGCGGAGGAACAGGAGGACGAAGGGATTTTTGTAGCGGAAGAATACGAGATCGACGAAGCGTCGCCGGAGTCGCAGGAGCCTTCAAAAACGGAGCAGCCGGAGGAAATGCCGTCCGCAAACGATACGGAGACGGAAGAGGAAGCCGCTTTTGTGCCGCGCGTCTCGGAGATTCTGCGCACTGCAGCGGAGGAGCGCGCGGAAGCAGAACGTTCGGAAGGAGACGGCGAACGGACGCAGCAACTTGAAATTTTGGGAACGGAAACGGCAGACGCAGAGAAGCCGGCGGCAGAAACACAGCAGATATGAAAGAAAAACGCAGACCCATTGCTTGGATCCCGCCGCTTACGGCAGAAGAACTGCACACGCACGGCGTAGAACAGCCGGATTTTGTTTATATTTCGGGCGATGCATATGTCGATCACCCAAGCTTCGGCACGGCGATCATTGCGCGTGTGCTTCAGGAAGCGGGGTACAGCGTCGGCATTGTTGCGCAGCCGGACTGGCACAGCGTCGAGCCGTTTCGCGCGTTTGGCAGACCGCGCCTTGCCTTTCTTGTCTCGTCGGGAAACCTCGATTCCATGGTAAACCACTATTCCGTTGCAAAGCATCGCCGCAGAGAGGATGTGTATACGCCCGGCGGCAAGGCGGGACGACGGCCGGATCGCGCGGTCATCGTGTATGCGAACCGATGCAGGGAAGCGTATGCCGGCGTTCCGATCGTGATCGGCGGACTGGAGGCCAGTCTCCGACGCTTTGCACACTATGATTATTGGGACGATCGCGTGCGGCACTCCGTATTGTACGATGCGGGCGCGGATCTGCTGCTGTACGGTATGGGCGAGCGCAGCATTCGGGCGCTTGCGGACGCGCTGGATGCGGGGACGCCGATCCGGGAGATCCGCTCCATTCGCGGCTCATGCTTCCGCGTGAATGCATTGGATGAGTTGGCCGGGGACTACGTCCGGCTTCCGTCGTACACCGAGGTCGCTTCCGACCGGCGGGCATATGCGCGCGCGTTCATGGCGGAGGCGGGCGAGCAGGACGCGGTGCGGGGTAAACGCCTCGTGCAGCCGCACGAAAAGGGCTTTCTCGTTGCGAACCCGCCGTCGATCCCGCTGTCACAGGCGGAAATGGACGCCGTCTATGCACTGCCGTTTACAAGGAAACCGCATCCGAGTTATACGGAGCATATTCCTGCGCTGGACGAAGTCGCATTCTCGGTCACATCGGCGCGCGGCTGCTTCGGCGGGTGCAGCTTCTGCGCTCTGACGTTTCATCAAGGGCGCGTGATCCAGTCGCGCAGCCACGAATCCATCATCAGCGAGGTAAAGCGTCTGACGCATGACCCGGATTATAAGGGATATATCCATGACGTGGGCGGCCCGACGGCGAACTTCCGCCAGCCCGCCTGTAAGAAGCAGCTCACCGCGGGCGTTTGCCGCGACAGGCAATGCATCGGCTACAAGCCCTGCAAAAACCTTGAGGTCTCACACCGCGACTATGTGGAGCTGCTCCGGAAACTTCGCCGCTTGCCGAATGTGAAGAAGGTTTTTGTGCGTTCGGGCGTTCGATATGATTATGTCCTGTATGACAAAGACGAGACGTTCCTGCGCGAGCTTGTCGAGCATCACATCAGCGGACAGCTCAAGGTCGCGCCGGAGCATGTTTCCGAGCGGGTGCTGTACTATATGAACAAGCCGTCGCACGAGCTGTACGAACGCTTTGAACAGCGCTACCGTCAGCTGAATCGGCAGGAGGGAAAGGCGCAGTATACCGTGCCGTACCTCATGTCCTCGCATCCCGGCGCGGAGCTTTCGGACGCGGTCGAACTGGCGGAGTTTCTGAAAGCGCGGGGCCTGCGTCCCCAACAGGTGCAGGACTTTTACCCGACGCCCGGAACGCTTTCCACCTGTATGTACTATACGGGTCTCGATCCGCGTACCATGCAGAAGGTCTATGTGGCGCGAACCCCGGAGGAGAAGGAGATGCAGCGGGCGCTCATGCAGTATTTTCTTCCCAGAAATGCCGCCATTGTGCGAAAAGCGCTCAAACGCGCGGGCAGAGAGGATCTCATCGGCACGGAGCGGCATTGCCTCGTGCCGCCGGAGCGCAGGACGCAGCGCCCGGAAGCGCAGACGCCCGGAAAGCAGAGACACCCGAAGGGCCGGTCTTTACATTCCCGGCATTGATTGGTATAATCATATCGCACCCAAACAGGCTTTATCTTAAATATAAAGGAGGGCGAACCCATGACTGAAATGAACGAAGTCAGCACGGCTGTTGAATCGGAAAACAGCGGAAAAATCGTATTTGCGGATGATGTCATCGCAACAATCGCTGCACTTGCGGCGGCGGATGTCGAAGGCGTTGCCGGAATGAGCGGCGGCGTTGTGGAAGGTCTCACGGAGCGGCTCGGCATGAGAAATATTACCAAGGGCGTGAAAGTCGAAGTCGGCACGGAAGAGGCGGCCGTCGACGTATTTGTGAACGTCCGCTACGGCTTCCGGATTCAGGAAGTTTGCCAGAATCTGCAAAAGGCGATCAAGTCCGCGATCGAGACCATGACGGGATTGCGCGTGGTCGAGGTCAACGCCTATGTGCAGGCGGTCGTGTTCGACACACCGGAATCGGCAGAAGATTCGAAGAAAAAAGCGAAGAAAGACAACGTCGAGGAGACGGAGGAGATCCCCGAAGCGGAGACGGAACCGGAACCGCCGCGCGTAAAATAAACGCCGGCAGAGAACAGGAATAAACGGGCGGTCTCGTGCCGCCCCGATTTCGGTTAAAAGAGCGGCCGCAGCCGAGGGGGACAGGCATGGTCCGCGCGATCCGTTCGGAACACAGCCGGGTCGGACGGCGTGCTGCTCAAAAAAGGAGTTTGAAACGAATGAAACTCAAGCTGTTTGACAGGATCTTGCTTGCGATCCTGCTGATCGCGGCGATCCTTGCGGCGTTCGTGCTGTTCGGCGTCGCGCTGCGTCTCGTTCCGGAGAGCACGGCGACAGGCTTTGTTTCGCTGTTCTATCTGAACGCGCAGAACGCGCTTATCCTTGCGGGATCGGCGGCACTGCTGCTGCTCATTGCGGTGCGGCTCGTGTTTGCAGGCAGGTCGTCTTCCGCAAAGGCGCCGAAAACGGCCTTGATCCGTGCAAATGAGATCGGCGGCACATACATTTCGCTTGCGGCGCTCGACAGCATGGCGCAGAAGCATTGCAGAGCCGAGAGCCGTGTACGGGAATGCCATACCTCTGTGCAGACGGTGGAGGGCGGCATATCCATCGGCATCCGCCTGAGCGTTTTGCCGGATACAGATGTCAACGCGCTGTCTGCAAGCTTGCAGAGTACGCTCAAGGAGTATATCGAGTCGTACACCGGCGTTCCCGTCAAGGAGATCGGTATTCTCATTGAGAGCATGACCGCACAGGCCAATACGGCAATTTCCACGCGCGTGGAATAACGGGGGAAAGGGAATGGAGAAGATTCGGGAGTTTATCAGGCAGTACCAGTGGACGATCCTGCTGGTCGCCGCCGGTATCGTTTTGACGATCCTGCTGCTTACGATCGGCTTTTTTAAGACGCTGCTGCTGCTTGCGATCGTCGGCGTCTGTTTCGTGCTCGGCTATACGCTGGATAAGCAGGGGACGGCGGGCGTGAAGGATTTTTTCAACAAACTATTTCATAAAGGTAATCCGTCATGAGCAGAAGCGTCGCTCGCGAAGTCGCGATGAAGTTGGTATACTCAAGACTCCTGGGCGGCGACGATACGCCGGACGCCGTGCTTGAAAAATCGGAGATCAAGGAACCGCTCGATCTTGCGGACGAGACGTTTTCGCTCGAGCTTGCAGACGGTGTGGAAGCAACGCTCGGCGAAGTGGACGCCTTGATCGCGGAGAACACCATGGACTGGTCGATCGACCGGATCTCGCGCGTTGATCTTGCCATTCTGCGCGTTGCCGTGTATGAAATGCTGTATCGGGAGGATGTGCCGACCGGAGCGTCGATCAACGAAGCGGTCGAGCTTGCGAAACGGTTCGGCGGCGAGCGATCCTATTCCTTTGTCAACGGGATCCTCGGCACGATCGCAAAGACTCTGCCGGAGAAAGCAGAGTAAACAAAGCAGCGGCATGAACGGACTGTATCTCGGAATCGATACAAGCTGCTACACAACGTCCATCGCGTGTGTAGAGGAGAAAAGCATCGTTCTTGATGAAAGGACGGTGCTTTCCGTACCTTTAGGCGGGCGGGGACTTCGCCAGTCGGACGGATTGTTTCAGCACAACCGTAATCTTCCCGCGCTGTTGAAACGCCTGTACGCGTCCGTGAATCCGAAACGAATCGCCGGCGTCGGCGTGAGCGCGGCGCCGACCGGCGCAGAACAGTCCTATATGCCGGTATTTCTTGCGGGTATTTTGACCGCGGAAGCAATCGCCGGCGCGCTTTCCGTTCCGCTTGTTCGAACGACGCATCAGCGGGGACACCTGCGCGCAGCGATGTATGGCGGAAATGAGATGCTGTTGGAGAAAGCGCGTTTTCTTGCTTTACATGTGTCCGGCGGTACAACGGACGTGCTGGAGGTTACGGCGGGAAACGGCCTGATCGATACGGTGCGTCCGCT
>HF985370.1 GCA_000432015.1 Clostridium sp. CAG:1024
CCACGTATTTCTGGCTGTACATAGGTTCCTTACGAATTTTGTAGCCGTTTTGTAGCCAGCTATTTTATACGTACTAACCGTTCGCAACGACCTATTTTGAATAATCTGCGGTGGGTTTCAATATGATTCCCGCCAATCATCAGACAAAATTGACCACCTGATTCACCTAAAAAAACATCTTGGAGATATGACTATGAGTAAACTTATTTTCTGTCAATTCAACATCGACACAGCCTGCGTAGAATTGGTTTTTGACGATGGAAGCCGGATTTCCATTGACTGCACAGCCGTTGAAAGCGAAGTTGCCGACAACCGCTTCCAGCGGTCAGAGCTGAACTATCTGATCTACAAGGACCCGCTTGCCTATGCCGATCTGATTCTGAACAGCAAGCTGAACGTCCTGTTTGAATAAACCGACATGAGCATAAACGACAGCGTCCCGGTTCATAATGATTGGGACGCTGCTTATTATATCATTGTATTCTGCGAACTCATTCCTCGAACAGATACAGAAGATATCCGTAACCCTCGGCCTCCATCTTCGCATAGGGGACGAAGCGGAGAGACGCGCTGTTGATGCAGTAGCGCACGCCGTTGGGGGATTCCGGATCGCCGGTGAACACATGACCAAGGTGAGAATCTCCGGCACGGCTTCTGACCTCTGTGCGGCGCATGCCGAAGCTGTTGTCCTCAAGCTCCACCACGGCAGGCGCTTCAATGGGCTTTGTGAAAGCCGGCCAGCCGCAGCCGCTCTCGAACTTGTCCGTGGAGGAAAAGAGCGGCTCGCCGGTCACAACGTCCACATAGATGCCCTTTTCGAACTGGTTCCAGAACTCGCCCGTAAAGGCGCGCTCCGTGCCGCTCTCCTGCGTGACGCGGTACTGCTCCGCCGTCAGCTTGTCCCGAATGGACTCTGCTGCGGGCTTTTGGTAGTCGCCCGGATCGATGCGAAGCTTGGAGAACAGCTCCATCTCCGCCCGCGGGATGTGGCAATAGCCGTTCGGATTCTTCTCCAGATAATCCTGATGGTATTCCTCGGCGGGGTAGTAGTTTTTCAGCGGCCCGATCTCCACGAAGAATTTCTTGCTGCGCCCCCGCTCAATCTCCGCGATGCGCTCCACGGTCGCCCTCGCCCTGTCGTTGGTATAGTAGACGCCGGTCTGGTACTGGCTTCCGACGTCATTCCCCTGCCGGTTCTCCACCGTGGGATCGATGACGTAGAAATACGCCAGCAGCAGCGCGTCAAGGCTCACCTGTTCGGGGTCGTACTCCACCCGCACGGTTTCACGGAATCCCGTGCCGCCCTTGCAGACGGTCCGATAGTCCGCGTCCGCCTCGCAGGTGCCGTTGGCATAGCCGCTCTGGGCGTCGATGACGCCGGGGATGGACTGCATCAGCTGTTCCATGCCCCAGAAGCAGCCGCCCGCCAGATAGATGACGTTTTCCGTTGTATCCATATACATGCTCTCCTCACCGGACGTATCTGAGGACTGTCCGGCTGTTTCCATATCCTGTGCTTCCTTTCCCTGCGGCATAGGCTTTTGATTGGCTGTGCAGCCGCTCAGCAGCAGCGCCGCAGCAAGCAGAAGCGGCAATCCTCTCCGAATCATGGTGTTTCCTCCTTTCGAGAGAAATCGGTTTGCTCCGCGCCTTCAGCGGTCCTGCATCCCTCCGCCGTACGGCCGCAGGAGCATCCCGAGCAGCAGCCCGAAGGCGACACCGAAGCCGATGGTGAGCCACGGGTTGGACGTAATGGCGCAGGCGCCCGTAGCGCAGCCCACATAGCGGTAGTACAGCCAGCCGCCGACGCCGCCGGCAAGCGTCAGTGCGGCGGGAAGCAGAACGCCTGCCGGCTTACACGACGTCTTCTTCATTGAGACCTCCTGTTCGAGATCCCGCTCTCAGCCCATATCGGCGGCAATGGCCTTGTCGATGAGCGATTTCAGCGTTTCCATCTGGGACTTGCCGGTGATGGCGCCCACGATGGGATCGCCCACGATGTTGCCCTTGCGGTCAACCACATAGGTGGTGGGATAGGCGAAGATGTTCGTGGTGAACCTTCCCGCCTCGCCGTCGGAGTTGAAATACACATTTCGATAGCTCGCGCCCTTCTTCATCAGCACATCCTTGGCTTCAGAGATCGCGGTCTCGTCGCCGTCCAGCGTGAAGGCGTTGATACCGATGAGCGTGCCGCCCTTTTCCGCAAGCTCCTTGTTCAGCGCATCCAGCTCCGCAAGCTCGCCCACGCAGGGGCCGCAGGTGGTGAACCAGAAATTTACCACGGTAACGGCATTGCCGGAGAACAGCTCGTCGCTCTTTACCTCGTTCCCGTCCAGATCCTTGCCTTCAAAGGCGGGGAATTTCTCCATGCTGCCATCGTCGGAGGGCATGCTCATGTCGCTGTCCGCGGGCATGCTCATATCGCTGTCCAGGGATTGCTGCGCGGCCTCGGGGTATTTTTCCTCCAGCATGGTCAGCTTGCTTTCGATGTCGCGGATCTTCTCCGCTTCTCCCTGAAGCAGCTTCAGTTCATCCGCCGTAAACTGATCCTTGGCGGAGTCGATGGTATCCAGCAGGAAGTCGCCGTAGTTTTTGCCGTCCTCCTGCAGGGTCATGCCCTTATCCGCCGCCATGAAGACCTTTTCCCAAAGCTCGGTGTTCTTCGACAGGATCTCATTTTCCTGCGCCGTCAGCTCTTTGTGCATGGCGGTCGCTTCCTCTGCGTTCTTCGGCTCATCCATCATCGCGGACATGCCGCCGCCCATGTTGTCCATTTTCTCTCCGCCCTTTGCGTTGCAGGCGGTCAGCGACAGCGCCAGCAGAACGGTCAACAGCAGTACCAGCGATCGGCTGGCAAAATTCGTCTTTTTCATCAGTGATTCATATCCTTTCCATTCATATCATTCTTGCCGCACATGCAGCCATCCCTACGCACATCATCCTTCATGCAGCCGCCATCCATGCACATGCACTGATCGGTACACATCCCGTCCTCCATACACATGCAGGCGTCCATGCACATACCATCGGTCATGCATTTGCTGTCCTCGCCGCACATGCACGCGTCTTCATCCATCATGCCGTCGTCCGTGCACATGCTGTCGGTCATACAAGCGCCGCCCCTGCCGCACATACGCTGGTCTTCCATCATGCCGGACTGCATGGAGTCCTCCTGATCCGCCATCCCGTCCTTCCCCATGGAAGAGCAGGCGGCCAGACCGCATACCAGCGCAAGCGCCAATGCCAGCGTCAAGAGTTTCCTTGCGTTCATGTTTGTTCCTCCTTGTTATGATTGTTGCTTTTCTGCGGCGTTTCCGCAGCTCCCGCCTCATCCCTGCCGTCTCCAAAGCCGTAGCGGAAGCGGACGGCGTTGGTGGGACAGGCGCGAACGCACATTCCGCAGCGGATGCACTCGGTATGGTTGGGCGTTTTCGTCACATCCACATCCATCTTGCAGGCTCTGGCGCATTTCCCGCAGGAGACGCACTTATTCTTATCCACCTTCATCTGGAACAGGGAAACCTTGTTCAGCAGCGCGTAGAACGCGCCAAGCGGGCAGAGCCACTTGCAGAACGGTCGGTAGAACAGTACGCTCAGCGCAATCACCGACAGCAGGATGCTGAATTTCCATGTAAACAGCTTGCCCAGCGCCGCCC
>HF985371.1 GCA_000432015.1 Clostridium sp. CAG:1024
GTGCCGCCACAATTTGAACTACTGGCGCAACGGCGAATACTTGGGCTTCGGCATTGCGGCGCATGGCTGCCTGCGGCTGGACGGCAAATGGACGCGCTTTTCTAACACGGAGAGCCTTCGCATATATGATGCAAAGCTGCAAAAAGGCTGTCTGCCGCGAAACGAGACACTGCGCTTGCCGCCCATCGAGGAGATGTTCGAGACGGTGATGCTGGGGCTCCGCACGCTTTCGGGCGTGTCCCTGCGCGAATTTTTCAGACGCTTTGACGTGCGCCTGGAGGAAATCTATGCAGAACCGGTGGCGCAGCTGAGACGTGCGGGATGGCTCAATGAAACCGCCTATTCTTCGGGCTTTTTGGCGCTCAATGGAAAGGGACTTGACCTTCAGAATGCGGCGCTGCAATTCTTTCTTTCCTGAATTCACCGGATTGTCACATTTTTGTTCAGTCCCTTGCTTGACTTTACTGCCGGGGAGTGCTATTTTTTTGCTTAGAGATTAGCACTCGACACAAATGAGTGCTAACAAAACAGAAGGGCGGTGACTGGCGTGAAGCTCGATGCAAGAAAGCTGAAGATTTTGCAGGCGATCATTGACGAGTATATTCTCTCGGCAGCGCCGGTTGGCTCGCGGTCGATCAGCCGCACGGCGGGGTTCAACCTTTCCAGCGCGACCATCCGCAATGAGATGGCCGACCTTGAGGAAATGGGCTTCCTCGAACAGCCGCATACCTCCGCGGGACGCATCCCGTCCGACAAGGCGTATCGGCTGTATGTGGATAATATCATGAACCGTGCGGCGCTCAGCGAGGACGAGATCAAATACATCCGCTCTCATTTTACCGGGAAGGTGGACGAGGTCGAATCCGCGCTCAAGCAGACCGCGCAGGCATTGTCGGATATTACGCAGTACACGGCGATGGTGCTTCCCCCCGAGCTGGACAACGACCGGCTGCGGCACATCCAGCTTGTACCGCTCATCGAGGGCAAAGCGCTCATCGTGGTCGTGACGGATACGGGCTTTGCAAGGGATGCGATCATCCGTGTGGATGAGCATATGACGCCGCTCGAGCTTGAGCAGATCTCGCATCTGCTGACAGATCGGTTGCACGGGTGCCGCATGGATGCGGTCGGGGATCGGATCCAGCAGGTGCTGTCCGAGGAACTGTCGGGCAAGCGGGCGTTTCTTACGAGCGTTGTGGATGCGATCTCGAGAAAGATCGCACCGAAACCGCACGATGTGGAGTTGTCCGGCACGGTGAACATGCTGCACTATCCGGAGTACAGCGACCTCAACAAAGCGCGTAACTTCCTGACCGCAGTGGAAGGCCGCGAGGCGCTCTACGGAATGCTGAAGAAAGCCAGTTCTCTCGAGTTTACGATCACGATCGGGCAGGAGAACGAGCATGAACCGCTCAAGGACTGCAGCGTTGTGACCGCGACGTACCGCATGGGCGATACTCCGATGGGAACGCTCGGCATCATCGGCCCGACGAGAATGAATTACAGCAAGGTCATCTCGGTACTGGAGTACATGAGACGGAGTCTCGGCGAGGTCCTGACCAACTACATTGAGGAGGACAAATAACCTTGTCAAAGCATAAGAAAGAAGAAGCGGTGCAGACGGCGCAGGAAAGCGTCGAAACACCGGAAGCACCGGAAACGGCGCAAACGGACGCAGAGCAGACGGAAACGAAAACGGCCGAAGAGGACGCGGAGCCCGAAAGCTACACGCTGACCGCGGAGGAGTTCAAAACCGTGCAGATGCACATTCAACAGCTCCAAAAGGAAAAGGACGAAACGGTCGCGTTGTTGCAGCGTAATCAGGCGGATTTTGACAACTATCGCCGCCGCAATGCGTCGATCCGCTCGGACAGTCTTGAAGAAGGGCGCAGAGAGTGCATCAAGGAACTGCTGCCCGTGCTTGACAACTTTGATCGGGCAATGGCCGCGGACAGCGGCGACGAGGGCTGGCGCGAGGGCATCGTGCTCGTGCAGCGGCAGCTCATGGATACGCTCGGAAAGCTCGGTCTCAGCGAGATCGATGCGACCGGCGCATTCGATCCCAATTTCCACGAAGCCGTCATGCAGGAAAAGGCAGAAGGACGGCAAAGCGGCGAAATCCTCGCGGTGTTCCAAAAGGGATATCGCGTTGGCGACAAGATCGTGCGTCATAGCATGGTCAAAGTCGCAGAATAATAAAGAAAAGCTTGAAAGAAAGAAACAGGAGGATACAGTTATGGGTAAAATTATCGGCATTGATTTGGGTACTACCAATTCCTGCGTTGCTATTTTGGAAGGCGGCCAGCCCGTCGTGATCCCGAACTCGGAGGGTTCCCGCACCACACCGTCCGTCGTCGCGTTTAAGGACGGCGAGCGCATGGTCGGCACGCTTGCAAAGCGTCAGGCAATCACGAACCCGGAGCGCACGATCTCGTCGATCAAGCGCGACATGGGTTCCGACCGCAAAGTGCATATTGACGGCAAGGACTACACGCCGCAGGAGATCTCGGCCATGATCCTGCAAAAGCTCAAGCAGGAAGCGGAGAGCTATCTCGGCGAACCGGTCACGCAGGCGGTCATCACGGTGCCGGCATACTTCACCGACAGCCAGCGTCAGGCGACGAAGGATGCGGGCCGCATCGCGGGTCTCGAGGTGCTCCGTATCATCAACGAGCCGACGGCTGCCGCACTTGCATACGGCATGGATAAAGAAAAGAACCAAAAGATCCTCGTGTACGACCTTGGTGGCGGCACGTTCGATGTTTCCATTCTTGAGATCGGCGACGGCGTGTTCGAGGTTCTTGCAACGGCGGGCAACAACCGCTTGGGCGGCGACGACTTCGACCAACGCCTCATGGACTACATCGCGGATGAGTTCAAGAAGAGCAACGGCATCGATCTGCGCTCCGACAAAATGGCGATGCAGCGTCTGAAGGAAGCTGCCGAAAAGGCGAAGATCGATCTCTCCGGCGTGGCGCAGACGAACATCAATCTGCCGTTCATCACGATGGACGCTTCCGGCCCGAAGCACCTCGACATGACGATCAGCCGTGCGAAGTTCAATGATCTGATCAGCGACCTGATCGACAAGACCCGTATCTGTGTCGAGAAGGCAATGACCGACGCAGGCCTCACGACCGCGCAGATCGACAAGGTCATTCTCGTCGGCGGTTCTTCCCGTATTCCCGCTGTGCAGGAGATGGTCAAGAAGATCACCGGCAAAGATCCCTTCAAGGGCATCAACCCGGATGAGTGCGTCGCTATCGGCGCGGCCATTCAGGGCGGCGTTCTCGGCGGCGAGGTCAAGGACATTCTGCTGCTTGACGTTACGCCGTTGTCCCTTGGCATCGAGACCGTGGGCGGCGTGTTCACGCGCCTGATCGACCGCAACACGACCATCCCGACGAAGAAGAGCCAGATCTTCTCCACCGCCGCAGACGGCCAGACGAGCGTCGAAGTGCATGTGCTGCAGGGCGAGCGTGAAATGGCGCAGTATAACAAGACTCTCGGCCGCTTCCAGCTTGCAGGAATCGCACCCGCACCGCGCGGCGTACCGCAGATTGAGGTCACATTTGATATCGACGCGAACGGCATTGTTCACGTTTCGGCAAAGGATCTCGGCACGGGCAACGAGCAGCAGGTGACCATCACGGCCTCCAGCAATCTCTCCGAGGAGGAGATCAAGCGCGCGGTCGACGAGGCGGAGCAGTTCGCAGGCGAAGACAAGAAGCGCAAGGAGGAGGTCGAGGTTCGCAACCAGGCTGACCAGCTTGTGTATACCACCGAGAAGAGCATGAAGGAAATGGCCGACAAGCTCGATGCAAACGACAAGGAGTCTATCGAAAAGGCACTTGCAGACCTGAAGAAGACGCTGGAGGGCAGCGATATCGAGATGATCAAGACTGCGACCGAGCATCTGACGGAGGTCAGCTACAATGCATTCGGCAAGGTGTATCAGCAGCAGGCCGCACAACAGCAGGCCGGCCAGCAGGCTGGCGGCGCGAACTACGGCGCGCAGCAGGGCGGTGCAAACGAGCCGCATGACGACAACG
Source organism: Clostridium sp. CAG:1024 (assembly GCA_000432015.1). GTDB lineage: Bacteria > Bacillota > Clostridia > Christensenellales > CAG-138 > CAG-1024. Next base: position 4,053 of record HF985371.1, read on the forward strand.
TGGTCGACGCAGACTACGAGGTCGTGGACGACAACAAATAAACCCGCCGAAACGAACGGCGGCAAATGCAGACGGACGGAGGGCGCACACCGTGCGCCCTCTGCCTGAAGGGGTGAGGGGCTTTGGCAGAGAAACGAGATTATTATGAGGTGCTCGGCGTACCAAAGACGGCGACCGAGGCCGAGATCAAGAGCGCATTTCGCAAGCAGGCAAAAACCTGCCATCCGGATCTGCATCCGGGCGATAAGGAAGCGGAGGCGCGCTTCAAGGAACTGAACGAGGCTGCGGAGGTGCTGACCGATCCGGATAAGCGCGCAAAATACGATCAATTCGGCCATGCGGCATTTGATCCGACGGCGGGCGGGCAAAACCCCTTTGAGGGCGGGTTCGGCTTCGGCGGATTTTCCGATATTTTCGACACCATGTTCGGCGGCGGCTTCGGCGGTTCGTCTCGCTCACATAACGGCCCCGTCCCGGGGAACGATTTGCGCTATAATTTGACGCTGACGTTTGAAGAAGCGGCGTTCGGCGCGAAAAAAGAGATTCTGATCCCGCGCGAGGAAAGCTGCGAGGCCTGCGGCGGCACGGGCGCGAAGCCCGGCACGGAGACCGTTCGCTGCACGACCTGCGGCGGCACGGGGACGGTGCGTACACAGCAGTCCACGATCCTTGGCTCGTTCACCTCGACGCGTCCCTGCTCGGCGTGCAACGGTACGGGTAAGATCATTAAGGAACCCTGCTCGGAGTGCCGCGGAACGGGTCGCGTCCGCAAGAATAAACGCATCGCAGTGAACGTTCCGGCGGGCATTGACAACGGACAGACGATCAGCCTACGCGGCGAAGGCGAAGCGGGGCAGCGCGGCGGCCCGCGCGGCGATCTCTATGTGACGATCAACGTGCGCCCGCATAAGCTGTTTCGGAGAAAGGGGTACGACCTGTTCTGCGAAATGCCGATCAGCTACACGACTGCGGCGCTCGGCGGCTCCATCGTCGTCCCGACGCTTTCGGGCAGCGTAAAATATACCGTGCCTGCGGGAACGCAGTCCGGCGCGACGTTCCGCCTGCGGGAGCAGGGCGTACAGCGGCTCCAGAGCAGCGGCAAGGGAGATCTGTTCGTAACGGTCGTTGTGGACGTGCCGAAACACTTGACGGACGAGCAGAAAGAATTGCTCGAAAAGCTCGCGGAAAGCTTTGGCGACGCACAGCTGCGTCCGACGCGGCGGAGCATTTTCAACAAGAAAAAATAAGAGCTGATAAAAACAACAAAGGACTGCGGAGTATGCGCCGCAGTCCTTTGCTGCTGTGAAGCCAAACCGTTCTGCTAATTGCGGAACAAACGATACAGCGCATCAAGTTCCCGCTGATTCTTAATGATCTGTACCTTGTCCGGATACCGCGCCGCAACGAGTCGAAAGGATTCCATGCGCGCAGGGGCGCAGCCGTCTAGGAGGATCCAGCGGAGAAAGGCGAAATCGAGCCGTTCCGAGCAGCCGGGCGCTACGCTTTCCCGCACCCGCCCGTGATAGCGGATTCTGCGGCGGATCAGGCGGAACAGACGACTGAGTCGTGGAAAGAGCAGGATAATGATGCGGTCGGAGGCTTCGAGCCGTTCCGCAAAGGAATACATTTGATAGTTTCCGTCAATCACCCAGCCGTCCGGATGCGCAGAAAGAAACGCCGCGACTGTTGCAGCGGCGTCCGCATTGGAGCGCTCGATCCAGTTTTCCGAAAAATGCACCTGATCCAGATAGAGCAACGGAAGATGCAGACGATCGCTGAGATATTTTGCAAGCGTTGACTTTCCGCTGCCGCTCAAACCGAGAATTGAAACTTTCATAGTTTACCGATGCAGCTCATAGAGATCCAGATAAAGCTGCTTTCCATGTTTGGAGCACACATCCTCGTGCGCGATCTTTTGCGCGTTCAGCCCCTCAATGAGGCGGACGCTCGCGGCGTTTCGCATGTCCGTTTCATAGTGGAATCGGTGATAGCCCCGTTGCACAAGAAACTCGACGAGCAGCAGGAGCGCTTCCCGGCCATATCCCTGCCCGCGGCAGGACGTTGCAAGCCAAAGCCCGAGGTCGACCGTCTGTCCCCAAAGGCCGTGCGCCTCGACACTGCCCATAAACGAGCCGTCTTTGGACATGATGAGCCGCACAAAGCCCATGCGCGCCTGTTCGCGCAGATAGCAGTCGTGAAAGTATTCCGCGGCGTCCCGAATGTGCGGAAACGTCTCCGCAAACTGATAGCGCGCGGCTTCCGCGTCAAAGCCGTTCAGATAGTCCCGAAGATAGGCCGCACGGAGCGGGATGAGCGTCAAACGCTGTCCTTCGATACGGTCGGTCGTCAAAATCCAGTCGTTCAGTGGGATGTTTCCTCCAGAGTAAAGAATGCCTGCTTGCCGCGGCTGTCCATGAGCTGCAAAACAAGCGGTGCGTCGGTGGGAACGGTATAGGACTTCGGCAGGTTCGGCACGCAGTCCGTTAAAACGGGCAAAAACCGTTCGCCTTGCGCCGTGCCGATCGCAAGATAGATGACGGGATGCGTTCCGTCCAGCGACGCAGCGGAAACAGAGACACAGCAGCCGTGCCTTGACGGCTCGGATGTGTACGAAAGCAAGTGCGCCTTACCCTCCGGCGCTTCCATCGCGGCGTTATATTGGATCGACAGCGCGGCCTGCGTTTCCGCATCTCCGTTTTCCGGAGAAAGCAGCGTGGAAACTCCGCCGCGGCGGAGCTGACGCAAACGCAGACAGTACAGCGCAAAGGGCGAAGCGTCTGCCGCGACGAATCTGCGGCCGAGCTTGCTTGCCGCCGCCGCGGTCGTACCGCTGCCGGAAAAGAGATCCATAACAAGGTCGCCCTCTTTCGAGGAAGCGCGAATGATCCGCTCCAGCAGAGCTTCGGGCTTTTGCGTGGCGTAGCCCACGCGCTCGCGATCCTTCTGCTGCAAGTGCTCGATGTCTGCCCAAACGTCTGTCGGGTAGATCGGCGTGTCCTCATAATAGGTATAGAGCTTGCCGCCGGAGCGAATGGAAAAACAGACGCGCCCATTCTCGTCTACATAGCGCTTCATGTGATTACGTTTCTGTGCGCCGCGCGGCTTACCGACGGAGCGGATGTCGAAATATACTTTACTGCTCTTTCGGTAAAAGAGAATATTGTCGTGTTTTCTCGGGTAATAGCGCCTGCTGCGCCCGCCGGTCTTATAGCTCCAAATGATCTCGTTCATGAAGTTGCGGCGGCCGAAAATCTCGTCCAGCAGCAGCCGGAGCACAGCGCTCATACGGTAGTCGATGTGCAGATACAGCGCGCCCGTTGGCGCAAGCATCTCGTGACAGCCGCGGAGGATTATTCGCATCCAATCGAGGTATGTTTCTTCCGAAAGCGTATCCGAAAACGCGGGGAGCGTGAGCGTTTTTTTGCCGCGTCCGAGCTTCAGGCGGAAGGAGTCGCCCGTGCCGAAGGGCGGGTCAAGGTAGATGAGCTGGATCTTTCCGCGGTAAGCGTCAACGAGCGACGGCAGCGCATCCTCGGCGCGCGACAAAACAAACCGCCCCGGACCGCCGTAGCGGTGCAGCTCTTCCGTGCATTGGATACGCATATCAATACCTCCGACGAATTCAGCGATTGTCGGTCACATGCTCTGCTGCGTTGATGTGCGTTTGGGCACAGCGCTTCGCGCGTTCCGCGTCGTGGGCTTTGAGCGCTTCATAGATCTCACGGTGCTCGCCGAGGGATACCGGCGCGCGGCCTTCGACGGTCAGAGAATTCATGCGCTTTGTGCGGATGATCTGATGCAGGTTTGTCAATAAATTCCGTATGGCATTGCTGCGGCAGGCGTCGTAGATGATTTCGTGAAACGAGGTGTCCAGCCGCACGAGATGCTCGACGTTATTCTTTCTTGTATAGAGATCCATAAGCTCCAGGATCTCATCCATGCGTTCGAGCTGTTTCTCCGTGATACGCTCGGCCGCCCAGTAAGCGGCCTGTCCTTCGAGCAGCGCGCGGATGGTGTAGATATCGGACAGGTCCTCATCCGTCACGCCGCGCACCATGACGCCGCGGTTGGGCAGAGAAACGACGAGATCCTCACGTTCGAGCTGCTTGAGCGCTTCACGCACCGGAGTGCGGCTCACGCCCAGCTCTTCTGCGATTTTCATCTCGATGAGCAGATCGCCGGAATGATACCGTCCGTCTGTAATAGCCTCATATAGATGGTGATATACCATATCGGAAAGCGAAGAAAACTCCTTCGCATCATACAGCATTGTCATGTTCCGTACTCCTTCTATAGTATCTTACATTGTTGCGCAGAAAAAAACAAGACATGACAAAAACGCAGAGCAAATTACGATTCTGTCGGCTTCTGTCAACGCGATGATTGCAAGTCTGTTTGTCCTGAGGAACACATATAGTGTTGCAAACGGGAGGGACATGCAGCATGGAACAGCAAGGCTGGCGGCGGGTGCTGCCCTATCTTTCGGATCGGGTCGCGGCGCTGCTGTCCGAGGTGCCGGACACATTGCCGATTGAGGAACTGCGCCTGCGCGCGGGACAACCGCTCGAACTGTGCTATGCCGGAAGAGACCGGCTCTTGTATGCGCCGGGCGGCAGGCCGGGCGCGACGGCACAGGACTGCGAGGAAACACTGCGTCGTATCACGGAAAACTCGCTCTATGCATGGGAAGAGGAATTGCGGCGGGGGTTTCTGACGCTGCCGGGTGGATGCCGCGTCGGTTTGGCGG
>HF985372.1 GCA_000432015.1 Clostridium sp. CAG:1024
CCAGCGATCCGGCGAGGACAGCACTTCCACATCGGCCTTGCCCTCGCGCAGCAGACGGCCGACCTCGACAGGGATATAGATCTCGGCTTTTTCGGGGTTGCCGGGCACGGTGTTTTTGAGAAAGCCGGGGAATGCGGCGCGAAACTCCGAGAGAATGCTCGGCGTAAACCCCCACATATTCATGGAAACGAGATTGTCCGCGGACAGACGCGTGAGCGTTGCGCCGCCGTCCTCGCTGTAAGCGGGACCGTCCGGTGTGCGGACGATATAGGTGCGCTCGTTCACGTTGCACAGCCTGCCGGATGCGTCGACCTCGCAGACGCCGCGGGCGACGGAACCATGATCGGTGAGCGTATTGTCGAGCAGAAAGCCCACCATGCAGTACTGATAGCGTTCCGGCCGGTCCTCCAATGTCACGAGCCGGTCATACAGCGTTTTGAAAGCGTGCTTGCCGTAATAGTCGTCCGAATTGATGACGGCGAAGGGACCGTCCAAGATGTCCTCGCAGCAGAGAATCGCGTGCGCCGTGCCCCAGGGCTTTTTACGCTCGGATGGCGGAACGTAGCCTGTGGGCAGCTTTGCGTCCAGCTCCTGGAATACGTAGTCTACCTGCATATGCTGTGCGATGCGGTCGCCGATCGCGGCGCGGAAATCCTGTTCAATGTGGTGGTTGATGACGAAAACGACCCGCTCAAAGCCCGCTTCCATCGCATCGAAGAGGGAATAATCAATGATGATCTCTCCGTGTCTGCCCACGGGATCGATCTGCTTCAGACCGCCGTAGCGAGAGCCCATGCCGGCAGCCATGACGACAAGCGTCGGTTTTTTCATGGAACGTTCCTCCTTCAAGATCAAATGGCGATATGTCTGTCGTATCTAAAGTTTATACCACATTATACCCCGTATCGCCGCCCGTGGCAAGAGAGGGCGCGCACGAAAAGGGGGGGACGGCGGCGCGCAGGGAACGATGAGGATCAAATCAGCGGCGGTTTTAATATTCTTGCTTTCAATATTGATAAATCAGTATGAATACTCTTCCTATTTTCGGGAATGTATGTTAAAATATTTAACAGTGTAGATATAATAGATAGCGCTCCCTGCAGGGGCGCGGCCAGATTCCAACAATACGAGGAGGTCACTATGGCAAAACAGAAGACCGTGGTTCCGTTTAAGGGTACTGCGGAACAGGAAGCAAAGCTGCGCGAGGTGATCGCGGCCCATCGCGACATGCAGGGCGCGCTCATGCCCGTGCTGCAAAAGGCACAGGACATCTACGGCTATCTGCCCATCGAGGTGCAGAGCATCATTGCGGAGGGACTGGAACTGTCGCTCGAGCAGGTGTATCAGGTCGTTACGTTTTACAGCCAGTTTGCGCTGAATCCGACGGGAAAATACCGCATTGCCGTTTGCCTCGGCACCGCCTGTTATGTCAAGGGCGCGCAGCAGGTGCTTGACGAGCTGGAAAAGGAGCTCGGCGTCAAGGCGGGCGGCACCACGCCGGACGGACTGTTCACGCTGGAAGCGACCCGCTGCCTTGGCTGCTGCGGACTTGCGCCGGTCATCATGGTGAACGACGAGGTCTACGGCCGCCTCGTGCCCGAGGACGTCAAGGGCATCATTGCCAAATACCGCTGAGACCCGTATGGGTCCGACTGCTTTTTGCCCATCCCTTACGCTTACAAACCGGTTTGGAGGTTGCCAATGAAGATCCGGGAGATCGCGGCGCTGCTCGGCGCGGAAGTGCTTTGCTGCGCGGAGCGGCTGGACGAGCAGGTCCATGCCGCCTGCGGGAGCGACATGATGAGCGATGTGCTGGCCTATGTGAAGGATCAGGCCATTCTGCTGACGGGACTTGTCAATCCGCAGGTGATCCGCACGGCGATGATGATGGACATGCACTGCGTTGTGTTTGTCCGAAACAAGAAGCCCCCGGCTGAGATTGTGGAGCTTGCACGGGACAACGGCATCGTGGTTCTGCGCTCGGCCTGCCGCATGTATGAGGCCTGCGGCAGACTGTACGCGAGCGGGCTTGGGACGGAAGAGAGCGCCCTATGAGAGAACCACTCCGCTTCCACTACAGCGTTGACGGCGAGAATTTTACTTCTGCGGGCGAGGCCTCCGTGGACGTCAAGAAAAAGCTCCGCCAGCTCGGGTTTTCGCCGGAGCTGATTCGCTGCGTGTCCGTCGCCATGTATGAGGGCGAGATTAACATGGTCATCCATGCGCGCGGCGGAGAGGCGGACGTCTATGTGTACCCGGATCGCATCGAGATTGTGCTCGCGGATCATGGCCCGGGCATCGAAAACGTTGCGCTCGCCATGCAGGAGGGCTACTCCACCGCGCCGGACAACATCCGCACGCTGGGCTTTGGCGCGGGCATGGGACTGCCCAACATGAAACGCTACACCGACGATATGCAGATTGAATCCACCGTCGGCGTCGGGACGACGATACGCATGAAGGTTCTCGTGCGGTAGGAAGGAGGCGTTAAAAATGACCGGAGGGTATCGGCACTCGGTCTCGCTGGACGTGGAAAAGTGCAAGGGCTGCACCGCCTGCCTGAAGCGCTGCCCCACAGAAGCCATACGCATCCGCGACGGCCGCGCCGTCATCAACGCCGATCTGTGCATCGACTGCGGCGAGTGCATCCGCGTCTGCCCCTACAAGGCCAAGCGGGCGACCTTCGATCTGCTCGACGATATCCCGAAGGAAAAGAAGCTCCGCATTGCGCTGCCGCCGCCGTCGTTCTACGGCCAGTTCGATAAGATCGACGACGTGGACTACATCCTCGATGGACTGCTGCGCTGCGGATTCGACGAGGTGTTCGAGATCGCGCGCGCTGCGGAGATCGTCTCCGACTACACGCGGAACTATCTGCGCAACCCGGACGTCCGGCGGCCCGTCATCAACTCGGCCTGCCCGACCATCATCCGGCTGATCCGAATGCGGTTCCCCTACCTCTGCCAGCATGTCATGCCCATGCTGCCGCCGATTGAGATCGCAAGCCGCATGGCAAAGGAGGAGGCGAAGCGGAAGCATCCGGAGCTTTCGGATGATGAGATCTGCACCGTGTTCATCTCGCCTTGCCCGGCAAAGGCAAGCTATGTGAAAAACGGGCTGTGGGGGCTCCAAAGCTCCGTGGACTACACCGTTTCCATGAGCGAGGTCTATTTCCGGCTTCTTCCGCAGCTCAAGCAGATCGAGACGCCGGCCTGCGCGAGTCAGACCGGGATGATCGGCATCAGCTGGGCAAGCACGGGCGGTGAATCCTCCGCGCTCATGAACGACCGATACCTTGCGGCCGACGGCATCGAAAACGTTATCCGCGTGTTGGATGAGATTGAGACGGGGCATTTCCCGGATCTTGAATTCGTGGAGCTGAACGCCTGCAACGGCGGCTGCGTCGGCGGCGCGGCCACGGTGGAAAACCCCTACATTGCGCGGGTGCGTCTGCAAACGATCCGCCGGTATCTGCCCGTGTCGCACAACCGGATTGAGGGCTGCCCCGATGATTATGTCCCGGAGAGTTACCTGTTCTCCGGCCCGCTGACCTATCGCCCCGTCGGGCAGCTCGACGAGGACATGGCGCAGGCCATCGAAAAGATGCAGGCCATCGATCAGCTTACGGAACAGCTTCCCGCGATCGACTGCGGCTTCTGCGGCGCGCCCACCTGCCGCGCCTTTGCGGAGGACGCGGTGCGCGGCGAACGCACGGTTGACGAATGTATTGTACGCATGCGTGAACGAATGAACGAGTTTTTGAAAATGCAGGAGGAAAGATCGTCATGACAGCGGCGCAACTGCGGCAGCGGCTCGAGCTGACCGTCTTCTCCGAGGCGGAGCCTTCGCGCGAGATTACGGGCGGCTATGCGGGCGACCTGCTTTCCTGGGTGATGGGCCGAGCGGAAAGCGGCGACGCCTGGATTACGATCATGTCGAACCAGAATATCGTCGCCGTTGCATTGCTTGCCGACGCGGCGCTCGTGCTGCTCGCAGAGGGCGTGCAGCCGGATGAGGGCGTTGCGGAGCTTGCAAGGACGAACGGGGTGAACCTGTATGGCTCGCGCCTTCCCGCCTTCCGCCTTGCGGCGGAGCTTGCTGCGCTGCTATGAGCGCGTACCGCTACGATCTGCATCTGCACTCCTGTCTGTCGCCCTGCGCGGACGACGACATGACGCCGTACAACATCGCCGGCATGGCGATGCTGCTCGGACTTCAGCTTCTGGCGCTGACCGACCACAACAGCGCAAAAAACTGCCCGGCCTTTTTTTCCGCGTGCAGGGAGTACGGCCTTGTTCCCGTGCCGGGCATGGAGCTCTGTACTGCGGAGGAAATCCACCTGATTTGCCTGTTCCCCTCG
>HF985373.1 GCA_000432015.1 Clostridium sp. CAG:1024
GCACGATGGGGATCGGAGAGGGCGGCCCGGAGATCGTCAAGCAGCTTTTGAAAAACACCTATGACATCGCAAAGCCCGAAGTGATCCTCGTGTGGCTCACAGGCGAACCGCAGCACGGCGTCGGCCCGCACGATGTGGCGATCGCGCTCTGCGGTGCGGTCTACAGGAACGGCTTTGTAAAAAACAGGGTTCTGGAGTTTGCCGGCCCCGGCGTCGCAAAGCTTCCCATGGAGTATCGCATCGGCATCGACGTGATGACGACCGAAACGGCCTGCCTGTCCTCTATCTGGGAAACGGATGCGGCGGTGGAGGCTTATCTTGCGGAGCATGGCCGTGCCGGCGCATATCATGCACTGCATCCGAAGGAAGGCGCCTATTACGACGGTATGGTCTCCATCGATCTTGCGACGGTCGAGCCGATGGCCGCGCTGCCGTTCCATCCGTCGGAAGCGGTTACACTTCGCGAGCTGATCGACCATCCGGGCGATATTCTGCGCATGGTCGAATGCAGGGCCGCCGAGCAGTTTGGAGACAAGGCGCGGCTCCAACTGACGGACAAGGTTAAAAACGGCAAGCTGCATGTAGATCAGGGCGTGATCGCGGGCTGCGCGGGCGGCATGTATGATAACATTGCAGAGGCCGCCGCGATTCTTGCGGGCAAGAGCACGGGAAACGGATATTTTTCTCTGTCCGTGTATCCGCCGTCCGTTCCGGTCAATCTGGAACTGATCAAAAACGGCGTGCAGCAGACGCTGCTGGAGGCGGGCGCGCTATTGAAACCGTGTTTCTGCGGCCCCTGCTTCGGCGCGGGAGACGTCCCGGCGAACAATGCGCTCTCCATTCGGCATACCACGCGCAACTTCCCGAACCGCGAAGGTTCCCGGCCGAGCGACGGGCAGCTTTCCGGCGTCCTGCTTATGGACGCGCGGTCTATCGCGGCAACGGCTGCAAACGGCGGCGTGCTCACCTCTGCTGCGGACGTGGATTACGAACCGCCGAAGCCTGTGCAGCGCGTATTTGATGCAAGCGTCTATGAACGGCGCGTGTATTTCGGATTTGGAAACGCAAAAAAAGACGAGCCGCTGAAGTTTGGCCCCAATATTGCCGAATGGCCGAAGATCCCGGCGCTCGGCGAGAATCTGCTTTTGCAGATAGCGAGCGTTTTGAATGATCCCGTGACGACCACGGACGAGCTGATCCCATCCGGCGAGACCTCGTCCTATCGTTCGAATCCGCTGAAGCTCGCATCCTTTGCGCTTTCGCGCCGCGACCCGGGCTATGTGCAGCGCGCAAAGGCAGCGCAGCGTCTTGAACAGCGCAGGGAAGCAGGAGAAGCGCAGGAAGAACTATCGGACGTTCTGCGCACGCTCGGACTGCGGCGCGACGATCTTGCACACATGCAGATCGGCTCCGTGATCTATGCGAATAAGCCCGGCGACGGTTCCGCACGCGAGCAGGCGGCGTCCTGTCAGCGTGTGCTTGGCGGCGCTGCAAATCTCTGCCATGAGTACGCGACCAAACGGTACAGGTCAAACTGCGTGAACTGGGGCATGCTTCCCTTCACGATTCCGCAGGAGATCGACTTTGCAGGAAAGACCGGCGATTATCTTTATGTGCCGGATGTACGGGAGAAGGTCCGCCGCGGCGACGAAGCTTTTCCTGCAAAGCTTATCAGTGGCGGCTGCGTACAGGACATGACGCTGTATCTAAAGAATACAACGAGAGAAGAGCGCGAACTGCTGTTGACGGGATGCCTCATGAACCACTATGCGGCGGAGAACAGGGAGTAAAACGATGGAACGAATCAAGATGCAGAATCCGATCGCGGAGCTGGACGGCGATGAAATGACGCGCGTTATCTGGCACATGATCAAGGAGGAACTGATCCTGCCCTTTGTGGAGCTTAACACGGAGTATTATGACCTTTCCCTCCCAAATCGGGAAAAAACGCGGGATGCGGTGACGGTCGAAGCCGCCGATGCGATCAAGCGGCTGAAGATCGGCGTCAAGTGCGCGACCATTACGCCAAACTTGCAGCGAAAAGAGGAGTATGGCTTGAGCGAGCTTTGGCGTTCACCCAATGCGACGATCCGTGCTGCGCTTGACGGCACGGTGTTCCGTGCGCCGATCCTGATTTCGAAGGTCAAGCCGGTCGTTTCCTGCTGGAAACGTCCTATCACGATCGCGCGCCATGCCTATGGCGACCTGTATCGCGCGGTCGAGTATCGGGTGCAGCAGCCGGGAAAAGCGGAACTCGTGTTTACGGATGAAGATGGCAGGGAGCTTTCGCGGCAGACGGTTTATCATTTCCGGGGTTCGGGCGTTGTGCAGGCCATGCACAACCGCGACGATTCGATCCTGTCCTTTGCGCGCTGCTGCTTTGCCTATGCGCTGGATGTGAAGCAGGACGTGTGGTTTTCTGCAAAGGATACCATTTCGAAGGATTACGATCAGACGTTCAAACTGTTGTTCCAGAAGGTCTTTGACGAGGAATACCGCAGCGCATTTGAGCAGGCGGGGCTGCATTACCGCTATGCGCTGATCGATGACGTGGCAGCGAAGGTGATCCGGTCGTCGGGCGGGATCATCTGGGCTTGCAAGAATTATGACGGCGATGTTATGAGCGATCTTGTCGCGGCGGCCGCGGGCTCGCTGCCGATGATGACGAGCGTTCTGGTCTCCCCGGACGGATGCTTTGAATATGAGGCTGCGCACGGCACGGTCACGGATCATTTCTATCGTTACCGCAGAGGCGAGAAGGTCTCGACAAATCCGCTGGCGACGATCGCGGCATGGTCGGGTGCGCTCAAAAAACGCGGCGAATTGGATGGAAATGCGGCGCTCATGCAGTTTGCGGAACTGCTCGGCCGCGCGGGCATCGATGTATTTGAGCAAGGCTATCTGTCGGAGGATCTCGCGGCGCTCTGCGACCCGGAGGAACTTGTGGAAATGCCGGACAATCCGCGCATCATGGCGCTGATCCGGAAACGTTTGGAAGAACTGCTTGCTGCCGCATGATCTCATCGATCGAGGCGAGCGCAATGCGTAGCAAGGACGTCCTCGTTGGCCGAGCCGTCCACGACCTCCGACAGCAGCGCCGCGGCAAGCGCGTCCTCGGCCAAAGAAGAAGCACCCGAATGGGTGCTTGTGCATAGAGGACCTCGCTGGCCAGCCGACGTCTGTACGCCTCCATCGTCAGCGGAGGCTCGTTGCGAATCGCTCTGATTGAATTCTCCAAAAGAAGAGTATTCTTTGTTGAAGACCGGCGGAACGGATCACCCTGCATGCGGCCCAATGCCATCATGACCGGCACTGCCGCCCGGTCCACATCGCTGTACAGATCCGCTTTCTCGCGCACAAGGCGCCGGATCATCGCCTCATTTTGTGGGAGCATTTCCGGGCAGGCAAAGGCCGCGACTTCCCGATCAATGGCGGAAACGATCGGTTCTTTGCCGTTGCGCCGTATTTCCGCAAAAAAGAAGTGCTTTTGGCAGGAACAAGGCGCTTATCGTTACGGTCGAACACCGATCACAGAAGGAGACCCGCATGCGCTCTCTGAGACCCGACAAGAACGTTTGCGTTCGAAAGATCGACATTCCGTCCGGGAAGCGGAAGCTCCCGGCGTTGGTGCTGTCGCCGAAAGAAGCCCCGAGGCAGGCTACGGGGGTTCTGTGGATCCACGGCGGCGGATACATCGTCGGCATGAAGGAAATGGTGCATATGTCTCGGACGGTGGAGCTTGTGAAACAGTTCGGTGCTGTGGTGGTGTCGCCGGGGTACCGGCTTGCACCCTTTGCGCCATACCCCGCGGCGTTGGACGACTGTTATGCGGCACTTCTGTATCTAAAGGAACATGCCGGGGCATTGGGCGTTCGGGACGACCAGCTGATGGTGGGCGGCGAAAGTGCGGGCGGCGGGCTATGCGCCGCAGTCTGTATCAAAGCGCGAGATACCGGCGCGGTGAATGTCGCATTCCAGATGCCGCTTTATCCGATGTTGGACGACAGGGACACGGAGAGTTCACGGAATAATCGCGGCCGGATATGGAATACCCGCAGGAACCACTTGGCATGGCGCTGCTATCTGCGGGGGCAGGAGCGGGGGACGCTGTCGCCGTATGCCGCCCCGGCGCGCTTGACGAACTTCGCCGGTCTGCCGCCCGCTTACACCTTTGTAGGCGACGGCGAGCCGTTTTATGATGAGACTGTTCGTTATATTGAGCAGCTTAGAGCCTGCGGTGTTCCGGCCTGCGTGGATGTGTACTGCTCGAACATGCATGCCTTTGACATGATACGCCCGGAGGAAGCGATGAGCCTGGAGGCAGCACGACGGTTTCATGCGCAGTTTGCCTACGCACAGACACATTACTTCGTACCGCAGACGGACGGACAGACCCGTGAAACGGGGAACTAGGTTCAAAATCAAAAAGCACCGTCTGGATGCTTTGCCATAAGAAAGCGCCGCCGGAAGCCGCAGAATTCTGTCCGCTGCATCGGAAGGGTCTCACGGAATGCCGCAGCCTGTTTCTTCCGGTTTCAGATGCCCGAAACAACCCCGCATGTGCGAGCGCGGGACGATCCGATTAGGAAGAATGAAACCGGGCGTGCACTTTGAGCTTTTGAAGCATAAAAATGAGCGTCCCGGATGGTGTGCTTGACGGATCTTCTGAAGGTACAGGCGCGATACAACATCGGTATCCGGCAAAACGGAACAGAAAAACGCCGACTGCATAACGGCAGGCGGCGCTTTGCTTTGTCATATGCGAACGGACAGAGAGCCGAGGGAAATGGATTCGGATATGCGGTTACCTCTGATTACCGCAGTTGCAGCGGGAGCAGCGGCGTTTTCCGCCGACGGCGCAGCCCTGCAGCCGCTGGAGAATGTCGAGGCATTCGCCGAAGCGCTGATAATGCACGACTTCGCGTTCACGCAGGAAGTACAGCGGCTCGATGATCTCGGGGTTGGTCGTCATGTTCATCAAATGCTCGTATGTTGCCCGCGCTTTCTGTTCGGCCGCCATATCCTCGACGATGTCGGCGATCGGATCGCCCGTGACGGCAAACATGCTGGTCGAGAAGGGGACACCGTTCGGATCGGCAGGGAACACGCCGTGATTGTGCAGCGTGTAGTAGCCCGCAAGCCCGGCGTCGGTCAGTTCCTGACAGGTGCAGCCACGCATGCATTGCAGGATCATCGCACCGAGCATCTCCCAATGCCCCATTTCTTCGGTGCCAATATCGGTGAGCGTTGCCTTGACACGGTCATCCGGCATGGAGAAGCGCTGCGACAGGTAGCGCAAAGCGGCGCCCAGCTCTGTGTGAGCCAACAAAAAGCATATTTCTAAAAAAGATGGATTTTTCGCTCCAAAAGACCAGACATCCTGTTAAGTGGAGTCCGGATATAAGCATCCATGTGTATGTGGAAATCTCCTAAATTAGGGCGTTTTTAATGGTTTGGACAAGCGTGGTGAAGGCTTTGTTCAGTATGCCCTGTGGCAGCTTGCATGGTGTCTGCTACAGTTTGAAAGAGCAAATTGGAATAACATTACATGTCCTGATAACAACTTGTTTTTCAAGTAAAACAAAAAACAAGACAAGTGATTATTGAGTGGCCAGACTAAATGCAATTTAATTAAATTAGCAGAATAATCAACATCCAAATGAGAAATAATCTCATTTAGATGTTGACTTATTAAGCGGCGATGAATAAAATAGTATTGGAGGATGAGATTATGCTAATTCAATTTAATTTTAAAAACTTTAGATCTTTTAGGGATGATGTGACTCTGGATATGACAGCCACTAAAATTTCAGAACACAATCATCATATTGTGCAAATTGGTGGAGATAAGCTTTTAACTGCTGCAGGTATCTTTGGAGCAAATGCCAGCGGCAAATCTAATGTATATCAAGCTTTTGAATACATGGCAATGTATGTAGTCAACTCCTTCCGCTATGGCGGAGAGTATACTTCAAAAAAACACAATGAGCGAATTGCACCTACTCCCTTCTTGTTTGATAATAAATCAAAGGAAGAGTCTTCGTTATTTGAAGTCTATTTTGTCGACACCTCCGAGAATGGGAACGGAAAGTCATATAATTATGGATTTTGCGTAGACCAACGAGGTGTAACAGAAGAATGGTTAAATTCTAAAGCAAAAACCGCACGTGCTTATTCACCGGTATTTTACCGTTCGCGAGATGAGAACGAATTGGATTTATCAGGTTTGCCTAAAAGCAGTCGTGAGAATATCCAAGTGGCACTTGAAGATGAAGTTTTAATCGTTTCTTTAGGAGCGAAACTAAGAGTTTCAAAATGCAAGCTCATTAGGGACTGGTTCTTGGACACAGAGTTTGTAGACTTTGGGAGTCCAATAGAGACCTTAATCCGATCTCGAACCTTACCGACTGGATTTGTTGAAGATAATAAAGTACAAAACGATGTGTTAGATTTCTTTGCTACATTTGACGATAGCATAAAGGGATTTGAAATCGAACAAATTGATAGCGATAAAGAAGATGATAATGATAAGCGTGTTTCTATTGATTCTATGCATCTTATGATTGATAGTGATCAATATGCGAAAATGCCTTTGTCAGAAGAATCTGCTGGTACATTAAAAATGTTTTCCTTATATCCTAGCTTGAAGGAGACTTTATCTAGTGGTGGAGTCTTATTTGTCGATGAATTAAATGCTCGACTTCATCCACTCTTAGTGCGCAACTTTGTATTAACATTTTTAAATCCAGAGCTTAACCCTAATCATGCTCAGATTGTTTTCACGGCCCATGATACATGGCAAATGTCAAACAATTTGCTACGCAGAGATGAGATATGGTTTACAGATAAAGATGCTGATGGTATCTCGAAACTTTACTCCTTGGCTGACTTTACAGACAATGAGGGAAGTAAAATTCGCAAAGATGAAAACTATGAAAAGAACTATTTGCTTGGTAAATACGGTGCCATTCCTTCACTCAAAAGCATTGCTTTATTGGAGGGCAAATAATTATGGGGCGAGAAAATAGACGGGGAGAACGACGGCCGCGTGGAGGCCTCCAAAACCAACGTATTCCTGAACTTGGATATTACATCATCGTTACAGATGCAAAGGAGACAGAAAAGAACTACCTCCTTGGCCTTCGAGACACTATCCCTCCTTGTTTGAAGGATAAGCTTGTAATAAAAGTTTTCCAAGCATCAACCCAGGACCTGATTGCCAAATGTAAAGAACTCATGAGCCGAGATCCGCAATATCGGATGCCGTGGATAGTATTTGATCGTGATCGTGTACCTAACTTTGACGATATAATCGCTCGTGCAAAAAGTGAGGGTATTTCTGTTGGCTGGTCAAATCCGTGTATTGAAATCTTATTTCATGCTTACTTTGGCAACATGCCTACAATACTGGAGTCAGCTCGTTGCTGTGAACATTTTGCTACCATATTTAAGCAGCACACCGGAATGGAGTACGATAAAGCCGACACGAAGATACTGGAAAAACTGCGCAAATATGGTGATGAAATAGTGGCAATTGAGGTGGCACGTCGACGCATGCATCAATGGGAAAATTCTGATGTGATTCGTCCATCGAAAATGTGTCCCTGCTCAACACTATTTGAACTCGTGAGCGAGATCGACAAGAAATCAATAGTGTAGGTATACATTTACTCCTATCTTAGGAAATAGCTTTAGAAGATTTATTCGACAAGTAGATCTTAGGCTAAAACTGTTCTGAGCGCTTAATCAGGTGGGTTTGTAAAAATTTTTTTTGTAAGGAGGAGCAATTGACTATGATGACACTAAAACGATTTAGGGTAACGAATTTTCATTTCCGTGTGAGCCAACGAAGAGCATATTTTTGACGGAGCTTCAATTCACCGTTCCACCGAGTAAAATTCAGGTGAAATGGAGCCGTCATTTGACCATACAGGTTTATTTGGAATGCGCCTAAATAATGAGAAAGCGTCGAGATTTTCGGCGCTTTTTTGTTTTGTAAACCTACACGAAAAGGAGGAACATATGCAATCTCAAATCATCGCCATTGCCAATCAAAAGGGCGGCGTTGGTAAAACCACCACCTGTGCCAATCTGGGCATTGGCTTGGCGCAGGAAGGAAAGAAAGTGCTGTTGGTCGACAGCGACCCACAGGGATCACTCACCATCAGCCTTGGTTACGACCGTCCTGACCAACTGCCAATCACCCTTTCCGACATCATGGAAAAGGTCATGGATGAAAATCCTATCGCACCCCATGAGGGTGTTCTTTCCCACGATGAAGGCGTTTCCCTTATGCCTGCCAATATCAGCTTGTCCGGCATGGAGGTATCCCTCGTCAACGCTATGAACAGAGAAAAGATACTCAAACAATATCTGGATAGCGTGAAGCGCCAGTACGACTATGTGCTCATCGACTGTATGCCTTCCCTTGGTATGCTGACCATCAACGCCCTTGCCGCTGCGGACAGCGTGATTATCCCTGTACAGGCACAGTACCTTCCCGCCAAGGGCTTGGAGCAGCTTTTGCAGACCGTCAACAAAGTGCGACGGCAGATCAATCCCAAGTTGAAAATCAGAGGTATCCTGCTCACTATGGTAGACAACCGCACCAAAACTATGCAAGGGAGATCAGCACCTTGCTGCGGGATACCTACGGCAGTAAAATCAAGGTCTTTGCAACGGATATTCCTCATTCCGTCCGTGCTGCTGAGATCAGCGCTGAGGGCAAGAGCATCTATTCCCACGATTCAAAGGGTAAAGTCGCAGAGGCATACCGAGAGCTGACCAAGGAGGTGCTAAAGATTGAAAAGCAACGGCAAAAAGCTAAGTCTGACCTCTTACGATGATATCTTCACCACAGAGGATGCAAGGCAGGAAGATCAACGAGGACGGGTCGTGGAAATCCCGCTGGGCAAGCTCCAGCACTTTCACGACCACCCCTTTCAGGTGCGTCACGACCAAGCCTTACAGGATATGGCAGACAGTATCAAAGAATACGGCGTACTATCTCCCGCTCTTGCGCGACCGCTCCCAGATGGCGGCGGATATGAAGTAATCTCCGGCAATCGCCGGTTGGAAGCCTGCATCCTTGCAGGGATGCAAACCATGCCGGTGATCGTGCGGGATATGACCGACGATGAAGCTATCATCGCCATGGTAGATGCTAATTTACAAAGAGAAAATATCTTGCCAAGCGAACGGGCTTATGCTTACAAAATGAAATTGGAAGCCATAAAAAGGCAGGGATTTAGGGCAGATTTAACTTCTGGACAAGTTGTCCAGAAGTCCAAAACTTCCGTAGAAAGAGTTGCAGAGCAAGCCGGGGAAAGCTACAAACAGGTTCAACGCTACATCCGCCTGACCGAACTCATCCCGCCCATACTGGATATGGTGGATGGCGTTACTGAGCAGAAGATAGCTTTCAACCCTGCGGTAGAGCTTTCCTATCTTACCCTCTCTGAACAGACCATGTTGCTGGACGCAATGGCGGCGCAGGAAGCTACGCCGTCACTATCCCAAGCACAGCGGCTCAAGAAGTTCAGCCAACAGGGAAAACTGTCCGAAGACGTGATGATGGCAATCATGTCCGAGGAAAAGAAAGAGGTTGACCGCATCACACTCACCACAACCACGCTGTCCAAGTATTTCCCTAAGTCCTATACACCTAAGAAGATGGAAGAAACCATCATCAAGCTGTTAGAGCAATGGCAGCGAAAACGACAACATGAGCAAGAACGGTAGGCATAAGAAATACCGTTTGCATGTCTTTCATTTTTCATGTATGATAAACAAGAAAGTGTGCAAGATAATGTGCAAGATGATTCTTCGGAGGACGCTACATGGAACACTATTCACCCCCATATACGATTACCGACGAAATACTTGCATTGGTTGCCAGTATATCGGAAAAACTGGGCAGAATCAGTACGGTTCACGCATTGGAGACGAAACCTCATCTGCGCCGGAATAACCGAATCAAGTCCATTCATTCTTCACTACGCATTGAAGCAAACTCCCTCTCTTTAGGTCAGGTAAGAGATGTTCTGAATGGTCGTCTTGTCCTAGGAGAACAAAGGGAAATTCAAGAGGTTAAAAACGCTTACGCCGCCTATGAAAAGCTCCCGGAAATCGATCCTTTTGATTTGGAAGAATTAAAAGAGCTGCATGGTATCATGACGCAGTTTATCGAAGATGAGTCCGGCATGTTCCGCACAGGAGAAGAGGGCGTGTTTCGTGGGGATCGATGCATTTTTGTAGCGCCACCGGCTATACGTGTGCCCGACCTGATGGAAGACCTGTTCTCATGGATGACCCGTAGCAAGAAAACGCTGCACCCTTTGATTCTTTCGGCAATTTTCCATTATGAATTTGTCTTTATCCATCCCTTTGCGGATGGGAACGGCAGAATGGCGCGGCTTTGGCATACGGCGATTCTTTCCAAATGGAAGCCGATCTTTGCCTATATTCCGTTGGAAAGTCAGATTGAGCGATTTCAGGATGACTACTATGAAGCCATCGCCGCCTGTCATAAAGAAGGCGCATCCAATATCTTTGTGGAGTTCATGCTCCATCAGATCGATCAGGTTCTGGATGAGCTGACCGTGCAGATTGCAGAGGACGACAGGCAGCAGTCCGTTTGCGTCCAAAAACTTCTCTCGGTTATGGATTACGATATTCCCTATACTGCAGCGGAATTGATGGAGAGGCTTCAGCTCAAATCCAGAAACGCATTGCGGAACAACTATTTATCTCCGGCTATGGATTTGAATTTGGTGGAGATGACCATTCCTGACAAACCCAACAGTCGTAATCAGCGATACATCAGAAAGTAACAAATTACAAATAGGTCACTTTACTATCTATGGGCTGTCTGCAGCACAGTACACCGTTAGCGAAGTTTCCGCGCCCGACGGCTACACTAAGGATGCAGATAAGACAGTCACCGTAAGCAACAGCGGCAAGGCTACCGTCACCATGGCGGACAGCCCCATGGCGCTTCGCTTCAACAAAACCGATGCCCTGAGAGGAAGCACCATCGACGGCGGTAAGTTCAGCCTGTATAGCGGCGAAGAACTCATCAAGCTCCGCAAGGTGGAAGATGGTGTATATGCGCCTGCAGCAAACGGCAGCACCACCTTTGCCACTCACAACGGCTCTGCCCTGATCGCACCCCTTGCCGCAGGCAGCTACACTATTTCCGAAGAACAGGCTCCCGATGGCTTCGCAGCGGCTGCAGATGTGAGCGCCACCGTTACCGAAAGCAGCACTTCCGCCAATCCTGCTGTGGCAGCTATGCAGGACAAGCCCCTTGCGCTTACCGTGAACAAAGTATCTTCCATTACGAAGCAGCCCATCGGCGGCGCAGTGTTCCGCCTGTACGACAGCCGCGGCAACGCCATCAAGGTATCTGCCATGGCAGGTCATGGCGGTTGGTTTGCCGTGGATGCAGACGGCGATGATGACTTCACCATTCCCGCATCCGGCACTGCTTCCGTCCTGTATCTCCCTCAGGGCAGCTATGAGTTGAAAGAGGTCTCTGCACCCGATGGATACGCCGTGGGCCGTGGTACAACTTCTGTTGTTGTGGGCAGCTATAACACCTATACTACAGCTGCTTCTGTCACCGTAGAGAACGAACCTCTTGCTATGCTGCTGGACAAGGTGGATGCTTCCGACAAATCTCCCCTTGAGAATGTGGTATTCAAAATCAAAGACAGCAGAGGCAACTATCTTCGCTTTACCAGGCAGGATGACGGCAGTTACTATGTGACCGCTGACGGCGAGGACACACTCAAGACCGATGCAGATGGATTTGCCAGTGTCCTGTTTATCCCTGTTGGCACATATACGCTGGAGGAACAGCAGCATCCCGGCTTTGCACCCACCGAAGCGCAGGAGTTCACCGTCACCGCAGAGAACACCGCAAGCTATCCTGCAAAGGTGGGCGTGGAAAACTGGCCTCTGTACTTTGAGCTGGAAAAGACAGATAAGCTAACGGGCAACGCCCTTGCAAACGTACCCTTCAAACTTATCGACAGCTCCGGCAATGCGCTCCGTTATACCCAGCAGGAGGATGGCAGTTATAAAGTCATCGCATCCGGTGCGGATACCTTCCTGACGGATGTTGATGGTAAGGCGCTGATCTCCCATATCCCCGAGGGCAGCTATAAGCTGGTGGAACAGACCTATGATATGTACGCTACCCATGCGGAAGTGATCGTTGCAGTAGCAG
This sequence comes from Clostridium sp. CAG:1024, assembly GCA_000432015.1. GTDB lineage: Bacteria > Bacillota > Clostridia > Christensenellales > CAG-138 > CAG-1024. The sequence goes on from HF985373.1 coordinate 12,233, forward strand.
ATACCAACACGGAAGCCACTCCCGCAAATACAAGTCTTGAAAACTGTCCTACTGCCTTTGTTCTGACTAAGGTAGATGCAGAGACCAAAGCTGCACTGGATAACGTAAAGTTCACCCTGAAAGATGCGTCCGGAAATGTGGTGCCCATCGCCCTGATGGATGATTGCACCTACCGTCCTGCCTATGCGGTTGGAGAGGATACCGTTGCTATCAGCAACGCCATACTGACCACGGATGGCAACGGTGAAATCGTGATCCACTATCTCAAGCACGGTGCTTACACCCTGATTGAGCAGCAGAAAGCGGGATATGCGCCTTTGAAGGACATCTCCTTTGAGATCACTCCTGCCTATTCTACCGAAGCGCCCCTTGCCATGACCGTGGAGAATATTCCCGGTACGCTTGTCATTTCCAAGACGGATGCTGTTACGAAGGCAGCGCTGCCCGGTACCCGTTTCAAGGTGCTGGACGAAAGCGGCAATGTCATCAAACTGGTACAGGAGAACGGTGTATATCGCCCTGCCAAAGCCACCAAAACCGGCATGGATGAACTGACCGTGGGTGCTGACGGTACTGCCACTGTGAAGTACATCACCGGCAAAGTGACCATCCGTGAAAGCGGCGCACCCGCAGGTTATGCCTATGCAGCGGATGCTACTGCAACCGTGGGTATGACCGCCATTTCCCATGAGAATGGCGATGCCGCCCTTGCCATGGAGTCCGTGGAGATTTCCGACCAGCCCCTTGCGCTGAGAATCAGCAAGATCCACGCAAAGACGCTGAAACCCCTGAAGGGTGCTGCCTTTGAAATCCGCAGCAGCGATGGCACTACGCCCATGACCTTTGAACTGAAGGACGGTGTCTATTGGTGCAGCAAGGCGGGCAGCATTACCACCATTACCATGGATGAAAACGCACAGGCGCTTGTTTGCGGCCTACCTGCCGCTAAGTACAAGCTGGTGGAAACCGTTGTTCCCAACGGATTCTTCCCTGCGCCTGCACAGGACTTTACCGTGCAGCTCACGGATACCTACGAAAAGCCCCTTGAGATCACCGTCACCAACACCCCCGAAGTCAAGCTGGGGCTTGACTCTGACAAGTGGGACGATGTGCTGCTGATGGGCGGCGGCATTCTGCTGCTTGCAGGCGCTGCAACATTCATTTTCATCAGAAAGCGCAGAACTACCAGATAAGGACTGAATGAGAAGCGGGAGGCATTTGCCTCCTGTTTCGCTTTATGAGGTATGTATGAAAAAGACAGTTTTCGCTCTGTTGATCCTGCTTTGCATTGTATTTGGTGCTTACTTGGGCTTTCACTATTCGATTTTCACAATCCCGCAGCGAACATCACAAGTGCTGGTCGGTGAAATCGTTACTCCTGCACCCACAGAGCAGACACAAAAACCAAGTATTGCGCCATCTCAGCCAACAGCAGAACAGCCCTTACAGGAAATCTATCCTGTCACAATACCCGATATCCTACCTGTGGAGGAATCCGTAGAGAAATCCGCGCCCTACAATGCCAATGGCATCCTTGGGCACCTTATCTACGATGGTAAAAGCGTCGTTGTGCGGGATGATATTGATGCAGACACCTTAGAGAAAAGTCCCGGATGGGTGCCGGACAGCTCACTACCCGGTAACTCCGGTATGAGTATCATCTTCGGGCACAGAAACCGCAAGCATTTGAAGCTGATCGAACCTATCGAGGTGGGCGATACCATCTCTTTTCGCTTTGTATCCGACAATCGCTTGGTGTCCTATGAGGTGACGGATGTACAGATCTTCGAGAAAACCTCTGACTGGACGCTGCCTGTAACGGATGAAGATGTATTGGTGCTTGTGACCTGCTATCCCTTTGAATATACAGGCAATGCACCGGGTAAGTTTCAGGTGCTTGCAAGGCTTATTCGATAAAACATCGTGAACAGAGGGAAACGAAACATGATTTCCAGTTTACTTCACTCCGGAATATGATATAATAAGATTATCAAAAAAAGGAGGCGCATTGTATGAAAAATGCAGCAATGACCCGCGAAAAAAAAGTCAGCAATGCGTTTGGAATTGTTACGGTTGAAGGCAAGCGCCCATCCAAAACTGCTATGGAAGTTTCCCGACGCTATGCAAGCGGAGAGATCAGTGCTGTTCAAGCAAAACAGCTATACTTAAAAGCCAACAAGTTAGTGCCATAACCGGCACTTTCTTCATTTAGAAGGAGAATACTATGCCTGATCCTTATCTGTACCCCAACACCAATGTTCTTATCAACAAATTTGATATTCAGGATGCCAAACGTCTTTCAGAAGTAGAAAACGATTTGGTATACATTAAACTCTTTGAAGTAGACGACTTCATGCAGGATTTATCCTTTGATACGGCTGGCTTAAAAGCATTGCACCATTATCTGTTTGAAGATATCTATGATTGGGCAGGTAATTTCCGCACCATCAACATCTTCAAGATTGAACGAGTTATTCCGGGGAAATCCGTAGAATATGGCGATCATACCCAGCTTCAGCGATTACTTGATGCTGCATTTTTCGACTTGGATGAAACCCGGTGGGATGAGCTGTCAAAAGAAGCTCGAGCGAAAGTCTTTTCAAGGATGTTTGCACGCATTTGGCAGATTCATCCTTTCCGTGAAGGTAACACCCGTACTGTCACCACGTTTATGCTGGGATATGCCAATCGGCATGGGATAGCAATTGATGGCTCGTTGCTCTCTAAGTACAATGCCTACGTCAGAGAATCGCTTGTCATGGCGTCGATAGGAGAGTATTCAGAATACGAGCATCTTGAAAAGATCATTTTGGATGCCATGGGTGATGCGGACGGATCTGAAACAGATGCAACCGAAGAAGCAACCGAACAGTACGCTAAAATCAACGAATACGAGGTCAAAGACTACTATTACCGTCAGTTTGAAACAGACAAATAAACCTTAAAATCCATACTGTTCTTAGAAAGGCACATGTGCAATCATGTGTCTTTTTCTTTACCCAAAAATCAGAAAGGAGCTATGCCATGGAACAAAAAAGCAGCAAAGACCGCTTGCGGGAGATCACCGACAGCATCGAACAGGGCATCAAAGACCTGTTTGAAAGCGAGAAATACAAACAGTACCTTCGCACCATGTCACGCTTTCACCGATACTCCGTCAACAACACGTTGCTGATTGCAATGCAGCGCCCGGATGCTACCCGCGTTGCAGGATATAACAAATGGCGGGATCAGTTTGGACGGCATGTGCGCAAGGGCGAAAAGGGCATCCAGATCATTGCACCCACACCATATAAAAAGAAAATTGAAGAAATCAAAATAGACCCCGATACCAAAGCGCCTCTGCTGGATAAGGACGGGAACGCCATCATGGAGGAAAAGGAGATTAAAATCCCCATGTTCCGAGTGGTATCCGTCTTTGACGTTTCCCAGACCGAGGGCAGACCGCTGCCGCAGCTTGCAAACACCCTCACGGGCAAGGTAGAGCAATATGATGTGTTCATGGAAGCGCTTCGCCGCTCATCACCCCTTCCCATAGAAGAAGCCGCCATGCAGGACAGCGCGGATGGTTTCCTGAGCCTGAAAGACCAAAAGATCTGTATCCGCAAAGGCATGAGCGAAGTGCAGACCGTGTGCGCTGCAATCCATGAGATTGCTCATGCAAAGCTGCATAATACCGTCTTGCCCATCCCTGAAAACGCACCGCTGTATCAGGAGGTAGAGATTTTTGATATCCCCGCTTTGTTCTCCAATGGACGGATTGCAAGCGAGAATATTCCTGAAGGGCTGTTCCGATATGACCTTCGCGGTTCGGATTACGATCCCGGCTATCCCGTTACGGTGGAAGAACGAGTGGTCGTGAACCACGCAGGTACAATACTTACCGCAAAACCTCTTAAACTTCCCGAAAGCGGCAGACTTGCTCTCACGGACGAAGAAGGACTGAACTTTACGGGCGGCGAGATCACAGCGTATCAATTCCGTGAGGAACAGAAGAAAGACCGCCACACCGAAGAAGTGGAAGCGGAAAGCATCTCCTACACGGTTTGCCAGTACTACGGCATCGAAACCGCCGACAACAGCTTTGGATATATCGCAGGCTGGTCACAGGGTAAGGATTTGCAGGAGCTTCGGGCAAGCCTTGAAACCATCAACCATACCGCATCGGAACTCATTACGGATATCGACCGCAACTTTGCAGAGGTATGCAAGGAACGCAATATTACGCTTGCGGTTGCAGAACAGTCCAAGGAAGCCATGTATCAGCTTGACGACAGTATGCTGCTGCATCTTCAGCCTACGGACAACGGATATGACTACACCATTTACGACAGCGCAGACAAGCACATCCTGGACGGCGGCAGGCTTTCGGATTCTGCATTGGATATTACCGCTGCACAGCGTGCGGTGTTTGTCCTACTTGATTTTTACCGATAGCCGCTATAAACTTACATTATGTAAGCTAAAAGCATGCGTTCCGCTTAAATGTTAGAAATTGGGAGAATTTCGAGAGCGAATATCATGGACATGATAAAAGAGTATCCTGAGCTTGTAAATCCCCGTTATCTTTGCTCTAAATCAGAAGTTGAGGCGATGTATTGTGATGGGGTTCGCTCCTCTCAAGCTATTTTTATGGATCTGTGGCGCCAAGGGTTGCTCGAATTTGAACTGTACAGAGAAATCACTCCACCATGAATACCATCAGCATCCTTAGAAGATGGATCCTTGTAGGCTGATATGCTATCATGATAGAATATATTTTATACAGTAAAGATTCTATCAGAAGTATAGTAATGCAATGCCTCAAAAAAGTGTCTATTTAATGAGGATGTTTACCTATATGATGGAGGAATTATGAATAGTCTCGACAACCTAATGAGAGATTACAAGAAGAATTACAAGGAGTTAGCTCTTTACGCGTTGATGGTTACTCAAAATACGACTGAAGCAGAAGACATTTTACAAGATCTAGCAGAAAAAATCTTGACAAACACCGAACAATTCGCAAAGGCAACTACCGTAATAGCCTATTATAAGACCTGTATACTCAATCTATCCAAAGCATACTACAAAAAGAAAAAGCGAACGATATCAATGGATACCTCTTCGTGCTATGGACATGGCGCGACAACATCAGACCTACACTCACAGCCAAGCGATCGCGAACTGTATGTAGATTTGAAGCGTATATTTGATCGTCTAACAGACTATGAAAAGCAGCTTTTAGAGTTGAAGTATGTTCTGGGTTATCAGAATAAAGAGCTTGCTGCAATGATGGGAAGTAATGCAAACACGGTTTCTCAGCAGCTTTTTCGCATAAGACGGAAACTGGAAAAGAATCTGGAACTGGAAGGATTGATGTGGAGCATGCTTCTTATATTTCTACATCAATATTACCATGCAGCTTATTGATTGAGGACGCTTATGCGAATGCGTAGAATTACAAAAAAAATCAAGGAAAATCCTGCGCTCTTGAGCGATGCATATATTCACTCAAAAGTAGAAGCCGAGCATCTTTTTGATGCAGGTTTTCCGAGTTTAAATGAAACACTTATACGAGCAGAAGCAAAGTCAACTCTGCCTGAAGAGGCATGGAGACAGTTTCGGGATCAGTCTCTGGATGAGCAAGAACAAAGAGAACAAAGAACCGACAACGTTAAGGCAAGATGGACTACATCATTCGGAAAATTACTGCTTACACACAAACGCGTTGCGGTTGTGGGCGTGATCCTCTTCCTAACGTTCTGCTATCTTTCACTATTTCCGAGCGGTCGTGCACTTGCGAAAAGTTTCTTCGACTATATCATGTCCATAACAGGAAGAGACGTAGAGATCGAAAGTACCGAGTATATTGACAATGAGTATATGAGTACAGGCAGTACAGAAGAGTTTTTTGAGATCAACACTGAATATGAGACCGTGGAAGAATTTAAAAAGAGAACTGGTATCACACCTTTTACCATAGAATGCGATGGCTTGACTTGCGTTAGTGTGAGAGAACACTATTCCTCCTACGCAGGGCGTAATTTGTGGATTGATTATCAAATAGGTCAGGATGGAGAGGTTTCCATTCTACAAAGTTGGTTATATTATGACGATAGCGTGTCGGTTTCAGCGAACTCCGAGTATGATAATTCTTTTACTCTGTTTAATGGGGCCGAGTTGCATTATGCGATAGATGAGATAGACGGAAGTTTCAATGGAGTGTCCTTGCTGGAAGACTCCATGTTGCAAATCAGTATCAATGATTCTGCCTATTTTGAGGAAGTTGTAGAGGCTTTAAAATAAAGCGAGGCAAGCAAAAACAGGAGAGGAAGCCCTCTCATGTTTTTTATGATAAGTATTATATTGAAAAAGTTTTGCTTCTGGATGCAGATGTTGCGTCACCGGAACCCGAGTAGTACATCTTATACGTGCCAGAAGAAAGAGAAACGCTTTTAGAGGCAGTTACAATTGTGCCGTTTCCAGAATTTGAACCACTTGTTACATATACTTCTGAACCATTGCTAATCCGATAGAGTGTAAAACTTACGGACAACGATTCTGATGAAGTTGTCTTGATTGTTGCCGTTGCACGAGTTTTGGAAAGAGATGCTGTCAAAGTAATTGCCCCCATCGGCTGAATCGGATCGAACTCATCCTTTCCCATCGCGAAAGTACTCCCCATTGTAGTCACACAAATCGCCAGTGCGAGCAGCATGCATGCAAGTCTTCGTTTCATTTTCATTCCTCCATTTCGTGTTGAGATTTTTGTAGGATCTATATATAAATGATAATCTTGGATCCAAAAGTATTATGGCAAAATCCAAGACATTATTTTGATTTTTGTTAATAATTGGCCTGTGAAAATTATCATATTTATAGAGATCAAAATTCTCTGTGTAGAGGAGGTGGTGCGTATGATTGTGTATAGCAAGGCGTCCTTGTAAACAATGAGCTGGGAAGCCGCAACGCGAGAGCGTTGTCGTTTGCGGGGATAATTTTTCTGTTTGGAGGCGCTTATGAACAAAAAGAATTAGAAAGGAAAAACAAATGAGAAAAATTATTTCTGTAGCATTGCTATTTATTTTGCTATTTGGCATGGTTTCTACCTCAAATGCCGCAGGGAATATCACTGGCAGGATGTACAACATGACTGGTACTGTATGTTGGCAGAATAGGCCAAATCTTTCCCATGATGAAGTAACGAGCCTCATGTCTTCTGGAGGATATCTCTATGATGAATTCAGCAAGTCTGTTGCGCTCGTTTCCGCAGCGCCCTATTGTACGGTCGATCGCATTCGCGTGCATCCATTCGACACGCCTACTTACGATGGGGGCGATCTGCGTATAGACCCGAATTATGAGAGCAACGTAGTGGGCGAAGGACAGCGAAACTATAATAAGCAAGTGCATGCTGTTCAAACATTACTCTATGAATTGGGCTATCAGCTGAGCGCAAGCGGAGATATGGAAGATAGTGTTGATGGCGTAGTTGGAACAAGAACGACAGCCGCAATCACACAATTTCAGAGAGATCACAACCTATCTGCGGATGGGCTTGTTGGCGCTAATACTTGGAGAGCCCTGTGCTCTAGCAGCAGTTTCCGTTATGGATCGACAACTTGGTAACTAATATCAATGCATGGGAAGAGTTTTTCTTCCCATGCATATTAAGACTTATGGAGGAGAGATTGATGTATAAAACGTATACGCTCGCTATACTGATGTTTGCTGCGCTGTGTCTGACAGGATGTCAACAAACGCCCGAAGAAACCTATGTGATTTCAAAAAGTGATAATACTTTAGAGGAAATCATAGACATTTCATTGGCAGAAGATCAACACATGGATGTGCCAGAAAAAATTTCCGATATTATATATGAAAAAGATGGGGCGTATTCCATTGCGGTGGAGGCATCCCCTGAAGAACCTAATACGACGGAGTTTCCGGTCGTTTCTATCGTCCCAAGAAGATTTCCACAGGCTTTAGTTGATAAAACAGTTAAGCATTTTTTCCAGAATCAGACTTTCTATGCAGCACAAACAATTAAATCAAAAGAGCAACTGTCTCAGGAAATGCAGCGTCTCGCTGAAGACATGGAAACCATGGAAATTGGTAGTGACGATTATGAAGCCGCTGCTAGCATAATGAATGACCTAAAAAAGGAATACCCGAACGCTCCTGATACTGTAACCGCAGAAATAGTAGAACCAGTTTTACAAATTGACGAGGAAACCTCTTATGAGTTGCTATCTGCATATGCTGATATGGGGTATCGCCAATTCTCATGGTTAAATGTAATAAACGTGGTGGATGACAGCTTTTGGAATATTCTCACAGTGCATCTCGACCGCGACAGACTCTATCTTAGTTCGACTGATGCTAAAACACGGATGGATACTACACAGTTTACAAAAGACAGCGCATTGGAACTTGCGAACGAAACACTGGCTGCATTAGGAATAGATGGGTTTGCTCCTGTTGCCATAGAGGAAGCTTATGCAGAACAATCCAACGAATATGGATATGCCGTGCATTATCGTCACAGCGTAAATGGTATTTGTGTTGCCGATAGTACTATTCTTGATTTCTCTGGAGAACGAATACCACTATCTGCCCAATGGGGGAGCGACACTATCGATATTAGAGTTGGAAAATCTGGCATTACTGCATTTGAGTGGGAAGAATATGGGGAAATCATAGGAAACCGTTCTTCAAACGTTGAATTGCTCCCGTTTAGTAAAACTTATGAGATTGCCAAGCAGCAACTAAAAAATAAATATGCGTGGATCGAAACGACTGATATAGATTACCATCAAAAGATTTATGTTGATAGAATCGTGTTGGAATACCGCTGTGTAGCTCAGAAAGACTCCCGCGATACATTTCTCTTAGTCCCAGCATGGAGTTTCTATGGTGATATATTATGTGAATATCCAGATGGAACATCTGCGTTGATGTACGAGGGTCGAACGGATATTTGCCATCTTGTTCTAAATGCCATTGATGGATCAGTGATTAGCTGCATAGCGTAACTAACCGAAATCCAACAACATTGCTAAAGTCACCCAAATGATACCCGTACTTAGTGTTATGGTAAAGGACCATCTTTTGTATTAGGAAACGGTCGCATATGAGAGGAACGTAAACCTACAAAAGCAATTCAAACGATTCTCTACTATTACACATCTACTACGAGAACTTTGATTAATGAAGGTGGTGGAATCGACGGTGCCTTTGGAAGCAAAACAGCTGAAGCTGTTGAGTCATTTCAAAGAGTACACGATCTTTCCATGGTTGATGGTAAAGTAGGCCCTGGAACCTGGAGAACGCTTTATAAGGTTCTTGAACATTCTGCTGCAGGAGCTGGCGGTAATGCTTGGAATACATCTACGGCATATCTTTTTAGCAGAACGTATTCCGGCGAAGGGCGAGTAATGATAATTAAAAGAGCAAGAGCAAATGGCGCATGGTATATTAACTCCACTAATCAGATTTTTTATGAAGCATAAATGATTTGATTTTTACTGAGGTATTGAACAGTGGATTCAATACCCTCAGTATAGAATTTCAAGCACATCCCAATAAATGATTATTAGGAGGAAGAATAATGAAAAAACTATATTTGTATTATTTAATATTTTTATTGACTACGATCATATGTGGATGTCAAGAACAGCCCAATACTGAGATTATTATTAATAAAATGGAGACAGAACAAAACTTATATAAAGACGCTGAAGAATATACGCCTTATCTTGCTCAAGAAAAATGGAATGAGATTGTTTCTGGAAAAGACGTTACTTATGTTTTTGATGCCGAGATTTGTATTCCAGATGTAAATGCATATCCGATTTATGAAGTACTACCAAGCTTTTTTGAATTTGATAAACTGGATAATATTATTCGTTCTTTGGTTCCAAATCCTCGTATTAAAATAGAAGAAGTAGATTTGCTGACAAAAGATCAAATTCGTATGGAGATGGATTTGATAATTCAGAGCATTAATCTTGTAGATAAAAACCATCCGGAGTTTTCAGAAGAAGAAAAAAACAACTATTTGTCTAGTAGAAATGAAGATCTAGCATATATGCAGGAACTTTATAATAATGCTCCAGAAGAGATTGAAACAAGAGAAATAAAGAGTACTTCTGAAATGCGTTCAGAAACTAGTACTCGTACAAATGTGCGAGTTTACAATGAACAGGATAACCCAGAACTGATATGTGAAATGAACATGACTAAGGGTGACAATAGAGTTGCCACTTTTTCAATATTCCCGTACAAAGCATATGATATAAAATTGCATACTTTTGTCCCAATTGGAGAAATGCCAATTCCTCGTATCGAAATGTCTAAAGAAGTAGCAGCAGAAACTGCACAAGCTTTTGTGGAATATGTTGGGATTAACAATAATTACTCTTTGAATTGTGTTTATGAAGATATGGCATTTTATGATGGGCTGGTTGCAGTATTCACCCCCTCATATTCAGGAATAGAAAGCACATATGCTGTTCCTGCGATACTTCCATATCAATCACAGGATCTGGAGTTTTTCAGGATTTGGCCAGCTGAGGTTGTTTTAGTGTATCTTGATTCGAACTATAATATTTGTCGTTTTGAATGGAAATACCCCGCTCGGATAGGGAAAATGATAAATGCAAATGCAGAGTTAATGTCGTTTGATTCTGTAAAGGAACAGATAAAAAAATCAATTAAATTGATGAGCCCCGATATGCCATATTGGGATGGAATTGAACATCGACAAATTGTAATTGAACGGATAGAGTTAGGAATAATGCGGGTGAAACGAAGTGGAACTAGCGACGCATATATCTTGCTGCCCGTTTGGGATTGCTTTGGATATTTGATTGATCATTATAGATCACAAGAAGAAAGCGAATATAGGCTCAATGAAAATAATGATGCCATAATCGATGAAAATGATGGTGTTGGTACATTTTTGACTATTAGCGCATTGGATGGAAGCATCATAGATCGTAAATTTGGGTATTAAATATATCAAAAAAGATCAATTTGAATTGCTTTACTTGTACTGGTGGAGTTAACAATGATTCGTATATTCAGGAAGGAGTTCATTATTGGCATAGTAGGCGTTGCGGTTTGCCTTTGTGCGGATGCTTTTTCGGATGTTGTTGTGCTTTTGATGGAAATAACTCCAACGGCAATACTATGGGCTCATCAAAAGATTATATTTCAAGCATTATCTGATGATGTGATATTATTTGCTGCACCAATCTTTGCGACAGTTCCTTTTTCAGGGGCTTTTGTTGAGGATGTAAAAAGTGGATATACGAAGCAAGTTCTGCCAAGGACGACTGTAAAAGATTATGTTATAAGAAATGAAATGACATGTGCGGTATCTGGCTTTTTAACGATTGTGTTTGGATTGCTAATAGGTGCTGCAATTATTACCCTTGCGATAACTCCAATTGAGACATTCTCCAGTGTTCCGGTAGAATCGGTTTTTGTCAAAATCATAGGGAGAATTGGATTGTATGGTCTTGCTGGTGCCCTCTGGGCCATGGTTGGAATGCTGTGTTCCACGATCACTATGAACTCCTACATGGCATATGCCTCTCCGTTTATCCTGTATTATGTGCTTATTATTTTGCAAGAACGGTATGCACGCGACTATTTCATGCTTAATCCACAGAATTATCTGACTCTTGAAGGAAAGTGGCCATTTGGTGGGTGGAGCGCAGCAATCACAATGCTGGTTTTGCTGATTGCCGTCATGCTGGGGTTCCAACTAAATCTATTGTAATAGGAGATACTATTTTGAAGAAATATTTTTTGATTCTAATGTCATTTTTCGTACTTCTTGCATTGTTCGGATGCGTTCCAACACCTGAGGAGGAGTTTATTAAACAAAAGGACAGCAATACTATGCTGGAACAGGCCAAAACAAACGAAAATGGCACAAGGGTTATTGACGTACTTGCTTCTGCGGGAATCAATTCGACCGAGAATAACTCGAATGGAAATCTTCCGATAGAAACTTACCAGTATGAAGCAACGGATTCGACCGGATTTGTGCATTTGAAAGTGGATGCAAAGATCGTTTTGCCGGACGTAGAGTATCTACCCATCGCACGCGTTTCTTCCGTGCCATTTACAGAAGCGGAGGTAGAAGCGTTGTATCGCGCGCTGCAATCCGATACCGTTACAATTGCAAGCGATGGTCCGCTGTTCAAAGGATTTTGGCAACCCACGTTAGATGACCTTACCAAACAATATCAAAACGGTGTTTATGACGATAAATATGATACCGCAGAAGATGTGATGAAAGCGATGCAAGATGTTATGCAAAAAATGGAAAAGGAGCCGGATAAACCGATTCCGATCAAACCTGATTTTTCTTTTCAAAAACTTGATGATTACTCTTTAACAGCAGAAATAACAGGAGTACGAGAGGACAGATATGTTTCTAGACTCTCGGTACAAAACAACACTGATGCTGATTATATGACAGCATGGGTAGAAGCTGAGTATATCCGTGATATACAACAGTATGGCCTTTTAAATAGATCAATCGAAGCACATTCCATGTCCCGGGGTAGCACGATTTCTTCCAGATGGGGAATGCTTTATGAAAACAACATTCCCATAGTTCCCCCGCAGATAGAAGAATCTATTGCGTTTCGCATGGCAGAGCAAGTGATCGAAACCGCTGAATTGAGGGATTATGTGTGTACTGGAAAATGTGTTACGCCTTTTTATCAGCATTTGGAAGACATTCGGGACGGTTGCCCGGGAAAGTATGAGTTTATTTTTACCCGTAAAGTCAATGGTGCCGCCGAAACATTTATGAATACCGCGATAGCTTGTGGTTCAGAGGAGGAAGCAGTAAGAGCTGAGTGGCCTTATGAGCGCATCCATATCTATGTGGATGATCAAGGCATTTTTGCCTTCCTGTTCTACGGAAAAAGCAAGGTATCGCAGATCATCAATCCGCAGGCGACGATGCTGCCATTTAGCGAGATTCAATCTATCTTTGAAAAGCAGTTTTTGGTTCGATGCGGCGACTATGTTGCGGGTAGAACTGGGGATGGAGAACGGACGTATGAGATCACAGAGGTTCGGCTTGGTCTGCAGCGCATTTTTGAAAAGGATCGTTTGGTAGACGGACTGTTGGTTCCGACATGGAGTTTTTTCGGGACGTATACCGATGAAAAAGGCTTTAAGTATGGCTTGGATGGGCATGATGCATGGTTTACGATCAATGCGGTAGACGGAACGATAATTGATCCATATATAGGGTATTAAAGCGCAAAACGCGCTTAGGAAAGGGGGCGTATAACGATTGCAGAGAAATATCTGTAGTCAGAAGAAAAATGCAGTTCGCCGAAAGAGTGATCAAAACAAACCAACTGACAACAGAAAGGAGTAAAAACATGAAGAAATTTGTAGCTATTATTTTGACGCTGATTATAGTTCTCTCGATTGCATCTTTATCTTTTGCGGATGGCAATATGAATACTCCATATTCGTTAACAAACAAATATGTTTATGGGGGAGCTGGACAAGCAGTCAAAACGAGCCAAATGCGAAGCGAACCGAATTCTCTCGATTTCAAAGCCACAAATATCGTATGGCGATCAGGAATGCAGGAGAGCGACAAAAACCCTAAATTCTCAGGACACTATGCCGGAACTTCAACAAGATGCACCTATATAAAGAACATTGCCGTGAATAAATATCAAAAAGCGACATATACGGGAGGAAGCATCGGCACGATGGTTGATGTTTATATGAGCATTGCCAGTGCAAACACCACCCATTATATGAGGGTCACCGGATCTGGTGTAATTTAAGTGATGGATGTGCAGCAGCACATCCAAGAATGGGTGTGCTGCTGCAATGATAGATCTTAACGCTCGTCATTAAAGAGGATGGTGGAAAAACGATTATGGATTACAAAAAAAGATTGATACGCATAGGAAGCATTCTGTTTTTTGTTGTTTTTATAGGAATTGCGTGCAAAAGAGATATTGTTAAAGTAGACATCACTGATGCGTTTGAACGGGCGGAAATATCATCTGAAGGGCTGCTTTTTCATGCAAATACCCGTCAAAAACAGTTTTCGGATGATGAAATACAGAGTATGATTTATACCGTATCCGGGGATGCTCCGCAGTTATATAAAGCTTATGAAATAGGCAAAGATGAATGGCAACGGATCATTAATGAAGCGCGGAGAGGAGAATCTTTTGAAGCTTCCGTGGATGCATTGCAGGAAAAAGTAAACGCAACAGCAAAAGAAAAGAGTACAGTTTTTCCTACCGTTCTTTCAGATATTGCTGTTGGAATGATGAAAGAGGTTTATTTCTATAACAACGGGAATATTTCCGCTTGTACTTTTATTCGAGGCGGGGATATGTTTGCCTATTTTCGTGATATGAACATGAATGTTTTGGGAGAGGGGCTGTGTCAAAACGGTGTTCAAAATGAAACGCAGGGTAATGCTTATGATTATGAGCATTGGCTCCTTCCGGGCGAACCGGATATTTCTAGAGAGGATGCACTCCATACTGCACAGCATTATTTGGCGGAATTGGGAGCAGACCTTGATTTGTTTTTTGTAGAACCATGTACTGTTTTAAATTATGGACTTATTAAAAGTGTCGGATGGAAATTCGTTTTTACAAGAGAGATAGATGGTTTAAAGTCGCACTTTCGCGACGGTCAATGGTGTACCGTTGAACCAAACGCTTTGCCTATAGTTGGCGCTCCGTGGGAACAGGAAGTTTGCATTATCACAATAGATGGGGAAGGACTTTGCCAAATATGGTGGCAAGGTGCAACAGAAATAATATCTGTTGAAAAGACATCAACAAAAATAGTTCCTTTCAACACTATTCGACAAGATTTAGACGATTGGTTGTGGAAAGTGTATGTAGATAAAGATCATGTTGAACAAACGATGGAAGTGCAAATTACAAATGTTCAATTGGGTATTGCTATGATTGCAGTCGATACTGAATATAAGGAAGGACAGTATATTCCCTGTTGGTACATTGATTTCAAAATACGATGGAATTACGGGAATGGTAGCAGCAGTTGGGAAGATGAGCAAATCATTTTTAGTGCATTTGATGGGAGTTATATAGAACCCCGCATTAAAGATGAAAAGCTAAAAGAACTTTTATAATCGGGATGGAAAAGGAAAAGTCTGCCGATGATTATAAATCGGCAACAGCGTTCCAAGCGGAATCCGATACGACACAGGAGGGGGAAGCCGGAATGAAACGGATCGCGCTTGGCATCCCGGTGAAAGGAAATGGAAATGAGACAGATTTTCGGAGACATAAAGCGAGCAGTATTCGGACGGTCATTTCTGATCGCATTCTTGGGCATGATACTGTGCCTTATGATCGGCGCATTTTCGGATGCGCTTTCCGTGTTCCGCATGGAGGAGGTCCGTGTGATGTACGGCTACCACCGAGAGTTACTGCTGAAAACGCTTTCGAGCGACATCATCCTGTTCGCGGTGCCGATTCTTGCCGCGATTCCCTACACGACCGCGTTTACCGACGATGTGAAGTCCGGGTACTTAAAGCCATACCTCACGCGGACAAGCGTTTCGCGCTATATCCTCGGCAAGGGGATTGGTTCGGCAGTCTCCGGCGGACTTGCGCTGATATTCGGTATCGTAACCGCGCTCGGGATCTTCTTTCTCGTTTTTTCGCCGTTTGAGGTCTACGGCGAATACGCGGTCAAATCGCTGCTCCCGGATATCGTTCTCCGGCTGTTCCTGTTCTTCTTTGCTGGCGCGCTGTGGGCAAGCGTTGGGCTTTTGGCGTCGTCGCTCACGCAGAACGTGTACCTCGCGTGCGCTGCGCCGTTCATTTTCTATTACGTTCTAATCATTCTGCAAGAGCGATATTTCCGCACGACGTTCATGCTGAATCCGAAGAACTATCTCACCATGCAGGGCGCGTGGCCCTTGGAGGGCAAGAGCGCGGCTTTAACACTTCTCATGCTTGTGCTGATTTTGCAGCTTGTGTTCTATATGACTGCGTAGACCGAACTCCGCGACGGTAAGCGGCAGAAGAAACATTACTTTGCGCAGGACCTTTCGCAAAAACGGCTGATAAAGCGCATCGAGTGTGCCAAGCCGAAAAAGGGAAAGAAGATTCCGGGACTCTATGGGGTTTCTCAGGTCGGCGCGGTCGTGCGGTACAATTTCCGCATGTGGCGCGGCAATGTGCGCATCGTTCTCACGTTCGCACTCGCGTTTATTCTGTGCTTCCTGCTTTCGGACAAGGCGGCGTCGTTTGCGTATGATATGAATACGGCAATGCAGGCGTTTGAGCCGTTTGTGTGGACGTTCGGGGACGCAAATTCCGTGCTGCTCATTTCGCTGCTGCTCGTTCTGCTGTTTGCGGACATTCCGTTTCTGGGTTCGGGCGTACCGTACTATCTGGTGCGCATGAAGCGCAGCACATGGGCGTGGGGGCAGTTGATCTATCTGATTCTTGCCACACTTATCTATATGGTTTTCATCCTGGCTGCAACGACGCTGATCTGTATGCAGAACAGTTTTATCGGCAATATGTGGTCGGAAACAGCGGCGATCCTCGGCTATTCCGGTGCAGGCAAGGCGGTCGCGCTGCCGGCGCTTGTCAAAACGCTTGAGATGTCGCGTCCGTTCCAATGCGCTGCGACGATTTTCCTCCTGATGCTGCTGTACACGCTCGTGCTCGCGCTGCTGATGCTGTTGATGAAACTCCTTCGCGGCAAGAGCGCGGGCGTGGTCGCGGCGTTCGGCTTCTCGCTTTACGGACTTCTCCTAAATCCGGAACTCATCAAGCAGATGTTCAACCTTCCGGACGAGTTGATGTATAAGGCAAACGTCGCGGTCGGCTGGCTCTCGCCGCTCAATCAAGCGACCTATTATATGCACAACTTCGGCTATGATCTTTTACCCCGGCTCTGGCAGACTTACGCGATCTTCGGCGGGCTGATTGCGCTGTTGATGGGGGGCATTCTGCTCGCTATCCGCCGCTATAACTTCATGTTCCTCGGTACGGAACAGTCATAAAGGAGACTATCTATGACAAATGCAATCGAAATACACAATTTGGTCAAGATGTTTGGTCAGGATACTGTATTGAAAGGTATTACCCGAGATTTTGAACGTGGGAAGATCCACGGTATAGTCGGAAACAACGGATCGGGGAAAACCGTCATGTTTAAGTGTATCTGTGGCTTTCTGCAGCCAACATCGGGAAGGGTCATCGTAGACGGGAAGGAAATCGGATGGGATGTAGACTTTCCAACCGATATTGGTATCATCATTGAATCTCCCGGTTTTCTACCGCAATTGTCAGGGCTTAAGAACCTTGAGATTCTTGCAGGATTGCGTAAAAAGATTGGGCTCAGACAAGTTGCGGATACCATCCGCCGCGTTGGGCTGGATCCGCTTTCGCCAAAACCCGTCGGCAAGTACTCGCTCGGCATGCGGCAGCGCTTAGGCATAGCACAAGCGATTATGGAAGAACCGAGCTTGCTAATCTTGGATGAGCCGATGAACGGGCTGGATAAGCATGGCGTTGCCGAAATGCGTGCGTTGTTTAAGTCTCTTGCAACGGATGGGCGTACGATTCTTCTTGCTAGCCATAACATTCAGGATATCGAGGAACTGTGTGATACGGTTTGTGAGATGGATGCAGGCGAAATGACAATGATCAAAACATAAAAGGCAAAAGAAAAAGTCCCCGTAAACAATGAGCCGGGAAGCCCAATCACAAAGTGATGGCGTTTGCAGGGACAAGATTAGTATAACAAAACCCGGCGATAAGTCAAGCGAGGGAACGAATGTTAAACGGAACACGCATGCGAAGAAAGAAAAACAATAGGCGGACATATTGGTGGATCATTGGTACAGTTGCTGTAGCCTGTGTTGCGCTTTGTTCCAAAACTGCTTATGCAAACAATGGCGACTCTGCACCTGAAGGTGAGGGAATTGTAGTCATTACAACCGCAGAGCCAACGCAGACACCGAAACCTGCAGCGGCAGATCTGATTATCGACAGCAACAATCTTTACGAAGGGATGGCACGTACCTATCGGCAAGGATACTCGCCGAGCATGGAAAATGGTGTTGTTTCTATTGTCTTGCCTTTGATTGCGACCAATCCGCTTGCTAATGACACGCTGATGGCAGGTATGAATCTTGGTAGTGTTAGCGGATCTCCGTTTGTATACGGCAGTTACCAACAGCGGGTCGCTCTCAGTACGCAGAAGATTAACAATGGAAAAGATACCATTGCGGCATATTACATCCGCTTCGATGTTGCCCTGAATGATCAAAGGAAAAATGGCGTTTATCCTGTTGAAATTGATGTTACAGCCAATGATCTAGCCGGGAATACGATTAAAAAGACTTTCTCTGTATATGTAACCATTGGAGATGAGAAAGCAACACCGCAACCAACAGATCCACCTCAACAAAGTTCAGGAAGCAGTGGGCCAACCGCTTCAAAACCTGTGCTCATGGTTACAACCTGTACAACAAGCGCGCAAACAATTGCTGCAAACGATAGCTTTACTACAGATATCATAATAGAAACTTACCGCTATCGAACCGCTTCCAAAACCCTGTAATTACGCTGTTTTCAGAGTAGTTAGAAGTGGATAAATGTCGAGAAATGTTGGTAATTCGGGTAGCGCCGAAAATTTTGTG
>HF985374.1 GCA_000432015.1 Clostridium sp. CAG:1024
ATATATTACTAATCGGGATTTGACAAGGAGGTAACTGATATGAGGAAAATGTTAGCAGTCGTATTAATGTTGACCTGTCTACTTGGTGTGGCTGGTTGCTCTTCCATGAAAGTTGACAAAACCAAATCAGTATTTGAAACAGATAATATAAGCAGTATTTCCTTTTATACTATGCCGAATCACAATGATGGAATTCAAGTTCCTGATGAATATATCGAAGAAATCAAAACATGGCTTTCTTCGTTTAGGCTCGATGAGAAAGTGAAGGATAAGCTACTTCCCCCTGGTAGCAATAGCGTTTTGGTGGAAATCGTATATTCTGATGGAACTACAGTGAAGAACGGCTTGTCTACATTCACTGTTGATGGAACACTTTATTATCTGTCTCACGATGATGCACCAGAATGTTATTTTGACATTCTGGATAGTTAGCCTTACAAATTCCAGTTTGTCGAACTAATAAAAACCCTTTAGGAACTAAAGGGCGCACTTCTATACTCTCCTAACGGGAGTATCGTGCGTCCTGCGGAGCTTCATTCTCCGTTA
>HF985375.1 GCA_000432015.1 Clostridium sp. CAG:1024
CGAAAACCGCATCCTGGAATTCCCCGTTTCCTCCGCGACGGTGGAGCTTGCGGCGGAGGCCGCGCATGTGATTCCTGCGCGCATCGCCAAAACGCTCTCGTTTCGCGATGCCGCGGGGACGGGGCTGCATGCTGGTCGTTGCGGCGGGGGACGCGAAGATTGACAACCGGGAGTTTAAGGATCGCTTCCATTGCAAGGTCCGGTTCCTTGCGGCGGAGGAGGCCGAACTGCTCACGGGTCACGCCGTGGGCGGGGTTTGCCCCTTTGCGCTGCCAGAGGGCGTACCGGTATATCTTGACGTGTCGCTGCGCCGCTTTGAGACGGTGTTCCCCGCGGCCGGCAGCAGCAACAGCGCGATCGCGCTGACCTGCCATGAGCTGGAAACCTATGCGATGGCAAGCGGCTGGGTGGACGTTTGCAAGGGGTGGGGAATCGGAGAAAACTGAACCCATGCATGGCGGCTGAAGCGACCCCAAAAGTTAGACAAATAATCTTAATAGAAATTGTTCAAGCTGCTGAGAGGGCTTGTTGTCTGTGAATTGCAGGCGGCAAGCCCTTCAGTTTTGCCTTGATCCTGTGGTTGTTGTAGTAATCCAGATATTCAACGAGTTCCAGTTTGAAGTGTTCCATGGAACGGAACTCCTGCAAATACAGCAGTCCACTTTTGAGTAGCCCAAGGGTATTCCTATTAATCCAAATACTAAAAACGAAAGGCACACGGTTGTATAATTCTTATGAGTCTCATAAATACGACTGCCCAAGATTGGGCCTATGATAGATGCTGGAATCATCTGTAAGGATATGATGGACAGGTCAAATGAATAGTTTTTCGCGCCCAAAAGAGCGCGAACCAAGCAAGCGCATAAGCTCGCCATTCCACCGTAACCAATACCAGGCAATAAGCACCCGATGAAAAACAAAGGATATGCGCCCGTCTCAAATGCAGGACGATTGCCAGGATGACCAGAATATTATCCAGTAGTATGCTTTTTATTGTTTCCAACCGTATCAAACAGTTTTCCGATACTCAACCGACCTATGCATACAAAAACTGGAATAATCCCAGACGTCAAATTTGCTAAAGCTGCGGGGACGGCAAATACCAATGTCATCTGCGTCGCGCTCCCCACGATCGCCAAGCCAATCGTGGTAATCATCATGAGCCAAATTAATGAGCAAACAACCGGGCGCGAACGCAAAACAGAAACGACAGACTCCGGAATGGTATCCTTTTCCTCCCTCAATTGCGTTTCCAAGGAGGGGCCTTGGGTAAATAAAAAACCAGCGAAGGAAAACAGTGCGCCTTCTGCAAGGCCAAACGATACCATCGCGCCGCGCCAGCCGAAGGCATTCAGCAAGCATTCCGCAATAGCGGTAATCGGGAACGTGGCCAGTCCATAACAAGCAGGCAGCACACCGTTGCAGACGCCGGTGTTTTTCGGGAACCATGTAATCGCATACCCTAACAGAGTATTGTACACAATTCCCACGGCACAACCGCACAACATCCCATAACCAATAAGTATCCCCGTCTGAGTAGGGCAAAGCCCTGTCAGCAAAAAACCTCCGAGCAAAAGCGTCCCGCAGGTCCGCAGTTTTGCGGAAACCGTCCAGCAGGGCTGCAAAAATCCGCTGAGGATTGACCCAACGCAGTGGGAACATATGGACACAGTGAACACAATAGAAGTCGCAATACGGCTCCAATGATTACTCTCCTCCAGATGTGCTGCAAACACCGACTACGCATACAGAATGGCCGCCAGCATCAATAACGTGCTGCAAAGAAACAGAACTTTTCTTGGATATAGCTTCTTTGTCCTAAAGAGTGATCCCCCTTGTGTGAAATCTCCAAGGGGGATCGCATGGCGTCTAACAAGTTTTCTATTTTTTCCTAGCAAAGAACATGCGGAAATCGATTTTCTCCGGCACCTCGATCTCCTCTGCGCGAAGCGTTCGACCTTCTCGTGCGGCAATCGCCTGCTTGCAGAAGATAAACTCATTTGGCAGTGAGTTGTCTCCCTCCCGGAGATCGGGGATCTCGAGGCCTCCGTTCTCCTCCAAGATTTCCAGCGCATCGTCCGGGCGCCCCGTATGTGCAAGCGCAAAAGCATGATACGCTTTAATCATGGGTGCTTTCCTCTGTTCTGCAGAAAGCTCATCATACACGGAGTTCATCAGGTCATACTCGCCAGCCTCATACGCAAAGCGGAGAGTTTCTTTGGCCAATGCTAAATCGGATGGATTCAAAGAACGCGCCTTTGCCATGAGGTATGCACTGAGATGCTCATCACCCATCACGCGCCAAACATTTGCCAGACCGTGATAGCCCCAGGTACTTTGTTCGAGCGCCATGGATTTTTCAAAAGCTTCAAGCGCTTCTTCGTATAGACTGCGTGCAAAATAGCATAAACCGATATTGTACCAGGCGTACCAGTTATTTGCATCTGCAGCCTTGACTGCCTTCTTGAGCAATTCAAACCATTCATTCTGCACAATAAAGGAGGCCGGAGCCGCCTTGGGATCGGGGCAATCTAAATACCCGTTTTTCAGGAAACGCATCCAGACGTTCTGCTGCTCCTCCAATGCTCCGAAATCCAAATATTCCGCAATCGGCTTTCTGCCGAGGGACTCTTGAATGGCATTGTCGAGAGCTCCCCACCCTTGCCCCTTCATCACCACATCTGCGGGAGAGGTTGCCATCTTGTATGTAGAGGTCAAGAGCTCATCCATCGTTTCCTCTGGCAACACCTCGTCAAGCCACTTCTGAACGGTCTGTTTGCTTGTCTCCCATTCGCCGTGTACTCTGCTTGGTTCAAAATCAACGGCGCCATACGCCTCAAGCCACTCCCACGCAGATTGCGGCGGCATCGGGAGGCTCTCATTCTGGGTCGGAGCAAGACCGGCCTGAATCTCAAGGTATGGCTGATCATACCCGGTTCCTCCGGTGAGGAATTTCTGCCAGTTGTCGCCGCCGACAGAAGTGCCCCAAACGAACAATTTGCGACCCTTCAATCGTCTTGTCGAGGCATGAATGATGCCCTGTCCGTTTGGCCTTACATATGCCTCGTACTTCCGCTGTCCATCCGGGATATTGTAGAAGTGATCGACAACAATACTGTGATTGGTCGGATAGGAGAGATCCACGCCGTCAACAACGGGAATGTTCATTTTGTACACAGGATCTTCGTCCTGATTGATATATGCCTCGTTGGCGGGCACAATCACGCGGGCACCCTCTTCCTGCTTGACCGCAATCGTGCTCCACCAATAGACCGGCTTAACCTCGGTCGATCCATTAACCATGCGCATTCGTGCGAACAGAAACGGAAGGTGATCCTTAAGGAAGAATTCCATTTGGAAGGTGTTTGCGCGAATACGCTCGAAAGCATATAGGCGCAAAACAGGCGTTCCGTCATCCAGCTTTGTTTTCGCTGCAAAAATTGGTGAACACGTCAATGCGGAATGTCCACGGACGCCGCAGTTCCATTCCACGCCGCCAGAAAACCACGCGTTACGAACCGCAAAGTTGCACGGACGGAAAACCGGATTATTAATAATGAGATCACGCTTGTTGACCTTGTCATACAGCGACCACATACGGCCGCCGAGCTGCGGCACAAACGTAGCTTTTAAATAATCGTTTTCCAAGACCGCCACGTCGAACTCCTGATTCTCGTTCTTACGGTCATAATCGTCTTGGCTGGTATATGGAAGCATGTGCAAAATGTTCCCATAATTGATATAGAGCCCCTCCGATTCGTCCAAAATGCTGGTTTTTTCAAACATTTTCTGTTTATAGAGAATCGGATAATTGCCATCCTTTCCAAGGTGCGACCCTGGAATGCTCATTTTTTCAAACGTTAAGGTGCTCATCGTATACTCCTTTCCTATCAATACGCAACCTCAACCGGCACGCCCTTTTCGGCTGATTCAATAACAGCAAGTAGCGCAATGCAGGTCTTGCGAGAGTCCTCCAACGTCACTCTGAACTCCTGTCCGTCAACTAACCGATCGATAAAATCGCGGATGCTTTCATATGACAGTCCCTTACACTTGCCGAACACAAAGTTGCTGACAAGGATGTCAGGCACAACCATCTTCTCCTGATCCGCAAAGGTGATCAAATCATGGTTTGAAAGGTTCAGGTTTACCATTCCCTCAGTACCCATGATGGAAAACCGAAAATCATTCACGTTTCCATTTCCGTTCGGGGTGACCCAACCGTTCTCCATATGCGCAATGCCGCCGTTGCAGAATTCAATCGTCGTCAGATAGATATCCGGTGTATCAACGCCCTCTGCCCGGAGTATTCCCTCGCGTTTGACGGAATAGACCCTTTTAACCTCGTCGTTAAACAACCAGCGCAGCGTATCCAGCGAGTGACTGCCCAAGAACCAAAGGATCGATGATTTTGCCGCCCAAGAGAGCATATCGGTAGCAACCCACTTGCAGTCGCTATGGCGAATATACGCCGTATAAGGCGTTCCGAGCTTGCCAGCATCAATCAGCTGCTTGCAGGTATTGAACGGCGCATTCCACCGGTTGTGCAAATCGACCATGCAGCGAACGCCGTTGCTCTTTACCGCCGCAACAATTCGTTCTGCATCCTCGCGCGTCGTTGCCAGTGGCTTCTCGATCAACAGATGCTTTTTGTGTTCCGCAAAGCAGCAGGCAATATCGGCATGCGCAAAGTCTGGTGTGACAATTGCAACGGCATCGATATCCGCCTTCTCTGCCATCTCTCTGTAATCACTGTAAACTTCCTGAATGCCAAACTTATCCGCAATTGCCTGTGCGCGGGCTCGATTCATATCGCAAATTGCCACCGGTTCAGCATTGACATGCTCTTTATAGATATAGGCATGTGTTTCACCCCAAGTACCCGCGCCAACAATACCCATTTTGATTTTCTTTTGCATTTTTGTACACTCCTTTGCTTTGCAAATAATCATTCGTATTTGAACTTCTCCGTTGGATGTGCTTATCAGCCTTTAACTGCGCCAGCCGTCATACCCGCTACAAGATGTTTTTGCAGCAGCCAGAAAATGACGACTACAGGAACGGTTATCATAACAGCGCCCGCCATCAAGGTGCCCCAGTTGGTATCGTACTGTCCTTGAAAACTTGCAATGCCAATGGGCAAGGTCCAGTTTTCGTAACTCCGCAGCAATATGCTCGCAAATACATACTCGTTCCACCCAGAAATAAATGCAAATATCGTTGTCGCAGCCAAACCTGGCAAGGATAGCGGCAATACAATTCTGGTAAATACCTGAAAGCGATTGGCACCGTCGACCATGGCCGCTTCATCTATCGTAGGAGAAATGGAATCGAAATATCCTTTCATCATCCAAGTACAGAACGGAACGGTGAAGGTTGTGTACGCCAGAATCAGACCAATCATGTTATCCAACAAATTCAGATTGCTCATGATGATGTACAGCGGAACAATGATAAGAGCACCCGGTATCACCTGCGTGGTCAAAATTAAATAGGCCAATGCATTGCGTCCACGGAAACGGAATCTGGCAAGCCCATATGCACCCAATGTCGCAATGATCAGTGAAAACAATGTGGTACACAAGGATGCAATCACACTGTTTTTGAGCCATGTGGTAAAGCTAAAGGCGCCCGTTGTCGCTAACATGTTGCGATATCCGTCAAGTGTTGGCGCTTTGGGGAATAGTGTAGGGGGAGCATACACCTCGCTTGCAGGCTTAAACGATACAGAAATCATCCAGCAAAAGGGAAATATGCAGAACAGGCAGACAATTAAAGCGACAACAATGATCCCAATTTTTAAGCTGAGCGGTTTCTTCATGCCTTTTCTCCTTTGTTCAGGGCTCGGAAATAGATTCCTGTAAAGATGCAGCTTGCCAGCAACATGAGCATACCGACAGCCGAAGCCTTTCCGAAATCAAAGTACTTGAACGCTGACTGCTGTACATATATCGTAAGAATTTCGGTTGCATGCGCAGGACCGCCTTTCGCCAACAAATACGCTATTGCATAATCCTTGAGCGTCCAAATTACAAGAAGCAGAAAGACTACCATTGACACAGGCTTAAGCGCCGGCCAAGTAATATGGTGAAGTTGCTGCAGACGCGACGCGCCATCCACAGTGGCTGCTTCATACATCTGCTGGTCAATACTCTGCATGCCTGCAAGAAGCATAACCGCAACAAAGGGGAACCCCTTCCAAATATTGACCGCCATGGCAGCCGGCAATGCTAAATTCTTGTCCAGCAGCCAACCTAGGTTTTGTGAGAGAATTCCAGCGCCTGACAAGATTGCGTTAATAATTCCATAGTCTTTGTCATACATCAGTATCCAGACAAGGCACGCCACTACTTCAGGAACCGCCCAAGGTATAATGACCAATGCGCGCGCCAAGACGCAACCGCGGAATTTCGTATTCAAAGCCAGAGCAGTAACAAATCCGAGCGCAAAACGCGCAAAGACTGTCACAACCATATAAATCAACGTTACTCTCGCGGAGTTCAGAAACAGGTCGTCCTGAAAAACACTGCGATAGTTCTGAATCCCTACAAAATAGTGCCCATCCGCCGAAGGTTTTGTCATTTTCCAATACTGCACGCTCATAAGGGCGGCCTTCAGAATCGGATAAGCTAAAAAGACTGCAAGAATAACAACCAATGGGAGAATAAATAACACGCCGTTCTTAGTGTCGCTCTTTATTCTCAACCTTTTCATAGGGTAATCCTCCATCAAATGCGTAACAATTCAGAAGATTTCCGAATCACCCGCAGCATAGCGTTTCAGGTGAGGTAGAGGGAGCCCCCTCTACCTCACATTTTCAATTGTTAGGACTTAGGAACCAAGGATACCAGCCATCTTGTCTCTGGCTGCATCAAGAATTGGTTTAACATCCACCGAAGTGTTGTTGAACATCTCGGCCGCAGCATCAATCATAACCTGGTTAAGCTCGTTGTATTCCGGAATCGCCGGGTCAGAAACCAACGTAGTATAGTAGTTGCTGATAAAGTCATAGAACAGAGCGGATAAGGGGTATGCATCCTTGTACTCCTGAGAGGAAGCATACTCGGCGCTGGCGGGAATTTGACCGCAATCTGCAATAATCTTCTGCGCTTCTTCGCTGGTCATCCAAAGCAGGAAGTTCCACGCCTCTTCGGGATGCTTACAATTGCTGCTGATTAGGCTAAGCACCGGATAGTTCTGCGGATTTGGCTTATAGGTTGTTCCGTTGTAAACGACATTGAACTGAGGAATAATGCCGATGTCCTCCATCATTGCAGCATCATGCTCCTGGCACATACCGATGAACCACGGACCATCCATGCAGAAAGGCACTTCGCCGTTCCAGAACATTTCGCGGGAATCCTTCTTATCCAGCACCAGCTTCGCACAGTTTTCCTTAGCGATGAAGTCATTCCACCACTGAGCAGCCCAAACGTTGGCGTCGGAATTGCAGTTAAGACGTTCGGCAGTGTACGGACCGCTCTCGCCATCCTTGAAATACAGGCCATTGGAAACAGGTCGGGCAATGAGACGGTTCCATTCGCTGACGGAGAATGCATGGGTTCCGTAAACCACGCCGATTGCAACATTATCACCGTTGGAGAAAACACGGCAGGCGTTAAGGAAATCGTCCTGCGTCTTAATGGAATTGGGGTCGATACCCTTCGCTTCCAGCATTGACTTGCGATAGAACATCGCCGTCGTGCCCCAGGAATAGTTCGAGAGGGCCAGCGTTTTGCCGTCGTAAACACCGGTCTCCTGACCGGTCAGTTTACCCTCCAGCCCCGTAGCAGCAAAGCGCTCCGTCAGATCAAGGAACGTGCCGCCTTCTCTCAGCGACTGATAGGAAGCAAGATTTTCCGGATAGATCTGTACAATATCCGTTTCGTTATTGGCCAAGATCTCGGAGGTAAGATTGTTCCAAAAATCTCCATAACCTGCGCCAGAGATAGAAATCTCAACGTTCTTATTCTGCTTGTTATACGCCTCGACGAGACGATCAATAACCGCACGATGCGGCGCCTCGACGTAGAGGAAGGTTGCCATGGTCAATGTAACCTTATCTGCCTTGGTTGGCGACGTCTGGGTTGACGACGTGGTATCACTGCCTGCCGTCGCTCCGTTGCTCGGCTGACCGCCGGCAGTATCTTTGCTACAGCCGATCATGGTGAGAACAAAGGCAAGGGCTAACAATAGAGCAATCCACCGTTTGGAAGTTTTCATTTTCTTTCCTCCTTAATGATTGAAGTAGTTCTGGATGTTTCGACCATTCTTTCTATTCTGTTCAACCTCCTTATTCCGTATTGCTTTATGCCTGCTGTAAATAGTCTTCAATAACATCGCCGATATGATTCTCAAGAATGGCAACCGGTTTGTTTTCTAGCTTTCCCTGTAAAATGCGTTCGGCTTGCCACGGCAGATACTGATGCAGCAATGCGTATGGGATAGCAACGCTTTCAAGGTTCTTACACAAGGTCTCCGTTGCTTTTTTGACTGTCTTCTCAGAAAGGTAATATCGAGATCGATCGGACAAACTGAACGCTCTTTCGAACTTTTGTTGTTGCAATGAACCATGATAATGCTTTACCCAATACCTGTCGTTCGCAACCATTGCGGATTCCAGGTTTTCTCGGAATCTGCTGCATGTATCCGCCGTTGGTCCAGGTAACTCTCGCTCAACCATTTCTAAAGCGAACAGGTCTTCTCGGGCGGCAAAGGTCAATGCCGACCCAACCTTGCACCAAGGCATCTCCAGCGATAGCGAACAATACTCGGACAGCTTACAGTGATTAACGCAGGAAAGGCCTATTACCGTGGACTCGCAAGCTTTTGCCTTCAAGCTTTCAAGCGCCAGCATAATTTCCGATGTGCTTCCGGAGCGCGAAACCGGGACAATCACCGCATCCTTGGCCAAATTGGTATAACGCTCCGCATGGATTGCAACGTCGCCTGCGGCAACCGCAAAGGATGGCGTCGCAGATCGCATATTGACCGTATCCCCGCCATCGATTTTGCAAGAGAGAAGCTTGAGCCGCAGCCCATAAAAACAACAGATTTCGGTTTGGTTTTCAGCAGCAATTCCCGGATTGCTGTTAAATTATCATCTAAATATGCCGCGCACGTTTCCATGGCAGCAAACTGATCCTGAATTTCCGAATAAATGAGACTCATGATACGTTTCCCCTTTCCGTTGCTTCAAGCAGTTCAAATGCAAACTTCGCTGCGCCAAAGACGGCGGCGTCATTCCCCGCGGATGCATAAACAATCCGTGTGTTCTTCATATACGCGCAGACCTCATTCCTATAGCGTTCCGCCAACGTCTTTCCCCACACATCTCTCGTATCCGCGATGCCGCCGCCAATCAGGATTGCCTCAGGTGCGCATAGATTGGAGATATTTATCATCAAAAGCTTCAGTCCGTCAATAAAATCATTCATTACGTTCAGGGCGATTGGATCTCCAGCGCGATAGCGGTCAAAGAACTGATAACCCGAACTCAAGCACTCTTTCCCCAATTGAAGATTATAGTTTTGCCAAAGAGCCGTCCCGCTCACATAGCGCTCAGCGCATCCCTTTTGGCCACAGGAGCACGGGAAGCCCTGAGGATGCAGAATAGTATGTCCGATCTCGCCCGCACCGTATCGGCTACCATACCAAAACCGCCCATGATCCACAATTGCTCCGCCAAGGCCTGTTCCAATGATAATCCCTGCGACAACGTCAAACTCGCGAGCCGCACCTTGCCAAAGCTCCCCTTTGATCGCGCAATGACAATCGTTGTGTATGCAAATCGGAATCTCTCCCCAATCCGCCCGGAGTTCCTCGCCCAAATGCCTCCCGTCCCAGTTTGCATGAACGCCGCAATCCAAAATGATCCCCCTCACCGGGTCGATTCTGCCATTGGCGCCAATACCGACAACATCAATTTGAAATTTTGATCGGAACTGATTGAAAATATCCGTGTAAATCTCAACCAAACAATCGCCATCTCTTTGGGGAATGTTATACCGGACTTTGGACAGAATGTCGCCTTCCTGAGTTACAACTGCCCCAATAACTTTTGTTCCGCCGGAATCAATTGAAAGCGCATTCATTTTTTACCCCTCTTTCCAGAAACAAATTAATCAAGTTTCTTTGTTTGAGTCAACTGACGAATATGGTATGCAATCAAAATGAGACTGGGTCGTCTGTTGTTTATGATATTAATTATAGAGCGATGCTACTTTTGCGACAACGGACATGTGACCGCAAGTATGGTAAAATCGTCCGAATTGTTTGACATTTTTTATGGTTGGCTATATACTCAGCTGTATCATCATAGTTGGGGGCAATCAAATGGCGTTGATCTTCAATTTTGAAAAGTTGGGAGAGCTTCTGAATAGCTTATACCTTATTACCAATCGAAAAATAACCCTGAAAGATGACAACTTCAATGATGTTATTACGAGCAATACGGCTTGCGAATTCTGCAAACTGATTCAGAGCATGCCGCATGGACTTACATTGTGTCAACAGTGTGATATGCGGGCTTTGACCCATGTGAGAGAAAAGAACCGACTTCACATCTATCGCTGCCATGCCGGCTTAATTGAAGTCGCCGTTCCCGTAATGGAGAAAGGCCAACTCCTTGCTTACCTTATGTACGGACAGGTTTTGGACGACTCTTCTTTAGAAGAACAATGGACGATCGTAGCGCAGCGCTGCAAATGGCATGACAACCTGTCGGCGCTGCACGATGCCTTTCACAAACTCGACCAGCTGGAGCGTTCTACACTTTTGGCATATGCAGATGTTCTGTCCGCCTGCGCCTCCTTTATATGGCTGCGGGAATATGTAAAACAGACGGAGCTCGATGAGCCTCAGTTGATTCTATCCTATATTGATAAAAATCATATGCGACCATTAACGCTTCGAACGATTTCAAGCGAATTGGGGATTGGGCGAACGAAGTTGTGTGAAACCGCGAGGAAAGCCTTCTCCTGCAGCATTCATGATTTAATACTGCTGCGAAGAATCGACAGTGCAAAGAAACTGTTAACCACCAGCGACTTGACAATCGGGCAAATAGCGGAATCCGTTGGAATGAACGACTGTAGTTATTTTGTGAAAGTGTTTAAAACCGCAACCGGATACACGCCTTCAAAGTATCGAAAACATGGAGATGCAGATAAAGAGCTCGACAACAATATGCCAGCCACAACAGAGTATATGAATTTGATGAAAACTGAGGGCGACTTGCTTGACAACCATCTGTAATGTGCGTATCTGTGATGGCGACTCGTTCAGATGTGAAGCCGGAATCATCTTTACAGATGGATATGTTACTGGTTTTCGTGACCGCCCTGATGGAATTGCCATGCAAGGCATGAGGATATCATACTTCGCTTAAGGGCTGCGCCTGAAGGACTAGGCCGAAGCCCAAGATAAGCGGCCCGCACGGGATTCGACGCTCCATGCGAGCGCTTTTATCAACGATAAAGTCTTACAAATCCGCCCAAGCCTCCCACCCAAACGATACTCTGTGAATTCGGCCTCCTTGCGCATAGCGGCAACTTTATTCCGCGCGTCCGCGTACCGCCTAAATCGATCCGTTCATGAAAACGCTCGTTACCCTGTTTTGTTGCCCCACTGGGTGCCCGGCACATGGCGGAGATCAAGGGCTTTGCGGAGGACTTTGACCTGCTGCAAAAGGTGGAGGTGCTCGGGATCCCGCTGCTTCAGGAACGCCGACAGAGCGATGCGCCCATGTGCGCGAACGTGGACATGTATTCCGGTCTCGTTTACAGCATGCTTGGCATCCCGGAGGACGTGTTCACTCCGCTGTTTGCTTCCGCACGCATTACCGGCTGGTGCGCAAACCGCATTGAGGAGCTTGTGACCTGTCACCGCATCATGCGCCCTGCCTACCGCGCCGTGACCATCCACGGCCACTATACGCCGATAGGAGAGCGCGTGCCGCTTCTGCTGGAAGACAATGGCAACGCTCGGTGAGACGCGCATAATC
>HF985376.1 GCA_000432015.1 Clostridium sp. CAG:1024
ACAAATTTTCTCCCGTTCTTTCTCCCAGCAGCAGCGTCTCCAGCGCATAGGCGACGCCGTCTTCATCATGATCCAGCGTAATATAGTCCGCCAGAGCCCGAATTTCTGGTTCCGCATTGCGCACCGCCACGCGCGTGCGCCCCGGTGTAAACATGCTGCGATCGTTGTCGCTGTCCCCCATCACCATGACCTGCCAGTCGGCCAATCCCAAATGTTCCATCAGCAGCTTGAGGCCGCTGCCCTTGTTGCAGTTACGCGCCGTCAGCTCGACATACCGAGGCGTATTGCAGCTGATCTCCGCCCCTTCGACCCGCTTGAGCCGGGCAAGGCATGCCCGGTAGGCGCCGTCGTCCAGAAAATCCAGATTGAATTTTTCGATCCGATCCACCCGTTCCTCAAAGACCCGCTCCGCATCCGCCCTGCGCTTCCACATGGAAAAAAAGGCGTTTACATATGCCGCGTCAGAAGCGTACTTCTGCCGAATCAGCTCCATGGATTCCCCGGAGAGATACAGCATCCCGCCGGACATAAACCCGAGGGCGCAACGATACTCTGCGGTAATCTGTGCAATTTCGCGCACGGCATCCACGGGAATCAGCTGCTGCGCAATGATGCGCCCTTCGCGCAGATCATAGACCGTTGCGCCGTTGGCCAGGACGCAATAGCGGAACGCCTGGATCGTCCGCAACTGCTCCGGAAGCCCATAGAGTGGGCGCCCGGTTACCGCGGCAAACACCACTCCGCTTTTGATCACGCGCTCGATCGTATTCAGGCTGCGTACCGAAACAACCCGCTCCGAATTGAGCAGGGTGCCGTCCATATCACAGCCAACCAGACGAATGTCCGTCATTACTCTCATGCTCCAGTTCCCCCATCCACGAATTGCGGCGTCGTTATCAGCAGCGTGCAGGCGCCATCGACCCGGCAGCCCTCCAATGCCGCCGGCAAAAACAGGCTGTCTCCTTTGGCCAGGCGATCCGAGCCCGACCCGCCGGTCAGCAACCCCGTCCCGCCGACGCAGGTAACGGTGCGGAAACTGCCCGTGCCGGCCGGAAGGCGCCAACGGCCGCGAACGTTGACGCGATCCACCCGGAAATGCGCATTATGGCACAGGGGCAAGGCCCGGTTCGCTTCGTCGTCTCCACCGGCCGAATCGACCGCCGGCTGCAGGCCGAGATCCAC
>HF985377.1 GCA_000432015.1 Clostridium sp. CAG:1024
CCCGAAAATCCCCTCCCGCGTTCCCCAATGCTCCAGAAATGTGAGGCCGCTGTTATGAAAAGATACACAACCGCGAGACTTCGGACCGCAGACACGCAGGCAAAGCGCTTCGGCGTGGAAATGCTGTCGCCAACCATGCTGATCCTGCTGGTCATGACCGCCTATCCCCTGCTCTTCACGCTGATTTACAGCTTTACCAACTATAATTATTTGAAGGGAACGGATAACGCTTCCTTTATTCTGTTCAAAAACTACATCAAGCTTTTCAAAAACGATTATTTCCGTCAGGCAGTTTTCAATACCGTTAAGTTCACGCTCTTTGCCGTGGTTCTGGAAATGGGATTCGGACTGCTGGTTGCGGTTTTCATCAATAGCCTGAAACGGGGTCAAAAGGTCATGCGCACTCTGCTGCTCCTGCCGTACCTGCTTCCTGCGGTAACGGTAGCCCTGAGCTGGCGCATGATGCTCTCGTCCAACTACGGTATTATCAACCAGTTTCTTGAGGGTCTGGGGCTGCCCTCCTACAACTGGTTCCTGAACACCAAAACAGCTTTCGGAACGATCCTGCTCATTGACGTATGGCAGAACGTCCCCTTTGTGTTCCTCCTCCTGTTTGCCTCCCTGCAATCCGTTCCGGAGGGACAGTATGAGGCCTCCCGGATCGACGGCGCCGGTACGTTCCATCAGTTCTGGTACATCACCATCCCCAATATCAGGAACAGTCTGGCACTGTGCGCTCTGCTGCGAACCATCGATACATTCCGCCTGTTCGAGAAGGTCAACGTTCTGACCGGCGGCGGCCCAGCAGGCACCACGTCCACCATTACCCAGTACCTTTACAACTACGGCATCAAGTCTCTGGACTTCGGCTTTGGCAGCGCCGGCGCGATCGTGATGACCATTCTGGTACTGCTGCTCTCCAGCCTGTATATCAAGCGGGCAATCTCCTGAACGCTATGGAAGAACAGAAGCTGAGCGTCACTTTTGTAAATGTGGGCTACGGCGAGGCGATCCTTCTGGAGTGTCCGGACACATCCCGGCCCGGCGGCGCATTTACCGCACTGATCGATGGCGGCAGCGCCGAGGCGACGGAGTTTTCCGACCGCAGCTCCGGCAGGATCCGAATTGAAGAATACCTGGCAAGACGGGGGATCTCCCGGCTGGATCTTGCTGTGAGCACGCACATCCATGAGGATCATATCTGCGGACTGCTCCGCGCCGCGCAGATCGCTCCCCCCGACGTCCTGTGGCAGCCGCTGTCCCCTGATTTTTACAGTACGCTGCATCCGCTGGATGTTGCCCCGGCTCGGACGGCCTCGGAAAGCAAATTTCTGCGCGCTCTCAACGACTACGCCGCGCTGTGCGGGCTGATCGTGTCACATGGCGGGCGTATCCAAATGCCGGAAGCTGGCGGTGAATATGCCCTTGCCCCGGATTTTTCCGTCAAGGTTCTATCGCCCTCCGCCTCCAGGCGGGCTGACCTCGCCGCGGAAATCTTGCAGCTCTATCGGGCGGAAGCCGGAACTGCGGACTTTTTTCAAAAGCTGAACGCGCTGGACGGACGCATGAACAATTTCAGCCTCATTCTCCTGCTGAACTATCGGGGAACACGGCTGCTTCTGCCGGGCGACACCAACGCCGCGGGATATGACGGCATCCTTCCTTCCGATCTGCGGGCCGATCTGTTCAAGGTCGGCCATCACGGGCAGCTGGACGGCGCGGACGCGGCATTGGCGGAAACCGTCCGCCCCTCTGCCGTGGTCTGCTGTGCCTCCAGCGACCGGCGCTATAACAGCGCCCATCCGGATACCATGCGGCTTCTTTCCGGCTGCGGTGCGGATCTGTACTTCTCCGACTGTCCCAGTGTCTCCGGCATGCAGATCCCACCTCACGAGGCCCTGCAATTCACCGTCGGCCCCAGCGGCGCGCTGACTGCCCGCTACCTCCCCGAAGTCTGATGTTGAAAGCCGTCGGCGCTCCCCGCCCGGCGGTCAAAGGACAGGATGCGCGGGACATTCGTCTGCAATGCAAAAACCCGGAGCCGCTGAACAGCACCCCATTTGTTAGACAAGTATGATAAAATACTTGTACTAAGGAATGGGGTGTTTAACTATGCCAAAGGGAGTACGGACCAAACGGTATGCGCCGGAATTCAAGAAGCTGGTTGTGGAAACCATGCAGAAGGAAAATCTAAGCGACTGTGGAACAGCAAGGTTGCTTACTGAGAGGAAAAAAGCGGGACGCCGAGAATACTGCAAAGCCCCGCCGGAATTGCTCCGGCGAGGCTTTGCTTTTGACCACCTAAAATGCCATAGGCAGATGTGGAACACAAAGTGTTAGGAAAGGGATTAAAATCAAGAGGAAACCGCTAAAAGCGGCTAAGAAGTTCAGGAAAGTGTTGCGGCAGCTCTTTGCGTATAAAGCTGCAATTGTTCGACCTTGATTGTATTTTCCCCGCCGCTGTCGCTTCGGAATTTCTCTATTTCCGAGCTTCTGATACTCACAATAACCTTATCATTGACCTGTAAATCCTCAAAAGAAATCCTTGTAACCTTCTGCGTGGCAAAGTCGCAATAGGCCATAGGAATGGAGGAACAGTCGATCAGACATTCTTCGCCTAAAGTGCTTTCATCGACATCGTCTTTTACCGTTATGGTTTGCTTTCCTGTATCGACTTCCGTAATCACTACGTTGACGATCAGCAGCGTGTCATCCTTCAATGAACCGCACTCGGATAGGAAGATAAAGAGAGTCAATAAGCACAGAGCGATGCCGATTCCTCTTATATTTCTATCCAGCAATGTCTTATCCTCCTGTTTCCGCTCACACCGATGCCGAATACGCCGAAAACGAGCAGCAGCGCAAGCGATAGTGCTGTTCCCGCAATGAGCGAAAACATCATTCCCTTGGGGATCCAGTTTTTGTAGTCAGGCTTCATTCTTGGGACTCCTTTCTTTTCTAACGGTCTTCATGCAAAAATCCCAGCGGTCGTCGCCGCGACCGAGCGTTTTCGTCCGATGCCAGACGAGCTTCGGATGCAGACCGGCGTAGCTGATGTCATAGCTGCTGCAAAAGCAACGGCGCCTCCGCGCCTATCCCAACGCCACATCCAGCACCATCATGACGCTAAAGCCCACGGCAAAGAAAACCGTGCCGAGGTTGGAGTGCTTTCCCTGTGACATTCCGGGAATCAGCCCCTCCACCACCACATAGAGCATGGCGCCCGCCGCAAAGCTCAGAAAATACGGCAGCGCCGGGATCACAAGCTGCGCCGCAAGAATCGTCAGCACTGCTCCGATAGGCTCCACCACGCCGGAAAGCACGCCGCCGAGAAACGCTCGGCCCTTGCGTTCCCCCTCCGCCCGCAGCGGCATGGAGATGATCGCGCCCTCGGGGAAGTTCTGAATGGCAATGCCAAGGGACAGGACAAGCGCGCTTGCCGCCGTGATCTGCGCGTTCCCCGCGAGGAAGCCCGCGTACATGACGCCCACCGCCATTCCCTCCGGAATGTTATGTAGAGTCACCGCCAACACCATCATCGTGGTGCGGCCCAGCCTGCTTTTCGGTCCCTCCGCCTGATTGCTGCCCACATGAAGGTGGGGAATCAGATGGTCGAGCATAAGCAAAAACAGCACGCCGACCCAAAAGCCGATAAAGGCGGGG
>HF985378.1 GCA_000432015.1 Clostridium sp. CAG:1024
ACCGCGATTTTTATCTTGTGGACCTGCCGGGCTACGGCTTTGCAAGGGCGAGCAAGACCGAGCAGGCCGAATGGGGTTCGCTCATGGAGCAATATCTGTCAAGCGGCCGTGTGCAGCATTTGTTTCTGCTCATCGATATTCGCCATGCGCCGACCGCGGAGGACCGGCAGATGTTCGAATGGGTGCTGTATTACGGACTTCCGTTCACGCTCATCGCGACGAAGGCCGACAAGATCGCCAAGTCCAAGCGCAGGCAGGCTGCAAACCAGGCGGCGAAGCTGCTCGGCGCGCCGCCCGCCGCCATCCCCTACTCCTCGGAATCCGGGGACGGAAAAGAGGCGGTTCTGGAGCGGATCGGACAAATTTTGCAGGATCGTGAAAACAAGGCTTGACATGTCGAATGGACTTTCGCATAATATGGTAGCGACCGGGCGTTCAGCGGGCGGATCTTGCCGGGCATCGGCGGGAATCGCCCGTGTTTTTCGCTTTCGGAAGAGTGAGATCCTGCGGCGCTTGCCGCTTTAGTTTTGAAGGAGAGACGGGTATGGCCTTGAAAAAATGTCCGAAATGCGAATTGAATTACATCCGCGGCGACGCGCCCTACTGTGACGTGTGTATGCGCTCCATGCGCCGTGGAGACGCGGCGCGCGTGCAGCAGATCGCGCAGGAAGAGGAGATCCTTTGCAGCGAGTGCGGCGAAGCGCCTGCGGTGGAGGGATATGAGCTTTGCGCCGACTGCCTGCGTGAGCAGAAGCGGCAAAAGGATCTGGAGAACGTTTTGGACGCGGATGCGGACGATGCTTTCGATGAGGACGATATGGAGCCGGAGGACGACGAGTAACAGAGAACGGGCGGATTTGTTCCGTCGAGAGGAGACGCCGGATGCGGATTTTTGCCATCGGAGACCTGCACCTGTCCTTCTCCGCCGATAAACCCATGCATGTGTTCGGAAGCGTTTGGGAAAACCATGCGGAGCGGCTGGCAGAGGCGTGGAAGCAGAGCGTCGGCGCGGAGGATCTTGTACTCATCCCCGGGGACATCAGCTGGGCCATGCGCCTTTCGGACGCGGCGGCGGATCTCGCGTTCATCGATGCGCTTCCGGGAACGAAGGTGCTTTTGCGCGGCAACCACGACTATTGGTGGAACACCGTGACGCAGGTGCGCGGCTGTCTGCCGCCGTCCATGCACGCGATCCAGAACGACAGTCTTGTATTCGGACGCTACGCCGTCGGCGGGACGCGGCTCTGGACGCTGCCCAATGCGCAGTACACCCCGCAGGACGAAAAGATTTACACGCGGGAACTGATCCGGCTGGAGCTGTCGCTGCAATCCATGCCGGCGGAGGCGGAGAAGATCGTTATGCTGCACTTTCCGCCCTTTGACGAGCGGCACGGGGATACGCAGGCGACGGCGCTTCTCGAGCGCTACGGCGTGCGCTGCGCGGTATATGCACATTTGCACGGTAAGGCGCACAGAGCGGCGTATACGGGCGAAAAAAACGGCGTGGAATATGTCTTTACAGCGGCGGACTATCTGCTGTTTCAGCCGAAGAGGATCGTCTGAGAACGCGAGAGGCATGCACGAGCGCAAATGACAGGCACGTCATAGGGGGAACGATTTCTTTTCTT
>HF985379.1 GCA_000432015.1 Clostridium sp. CAG:1024
AAGTCGTACACGCGCCCCAGGGGTCATACGAGTAGCTGACAACAGTTGCGCCATTGCCATCGATCAGCTTTATAATGTTACCCTGACCATCGCGCAGATAGTAATAATAGGTGCCGTTGTAATCCACAGCGACGACATTGCTTTGCTCGTCATAGCTGAAAAGCAGTTTGTTCGTACCGTCATACGTTCCCATCAGAACGTTTCCGTTGTAATAATACTGCGTGATTGCCGTTCCAACTGTCTTGGTCTGACGAATACCGTCCTTATCGTAGGAATAGGAAATATTGCCACCCACGCCCGTGAGTTGCAGGCCATTCCAGGACAACGACTGTCCCAAATATGTGGTCGGATTGCCGCTTGCATCGTAGTGGATTACTTCCCCGTTGTAACTCGCCAACGGATCCGTCCATTACTAGCGCTCTACCTCATCCCCCAACAGGTAGCTCAATTGATTTTAACTGGATTGCCATTCAGATCATAGGACCACTGCGTCCCGTCAAAGTCGATGCTGTCCTCTCCCGCAGCAATCGAGTACCCCGCTTCCAGTTCTGCTAATGTAAAAAAAGTACAATGTTTAAAAAATGGAATTTGGGAAGCGCTGCCGCTCTCATAGTAGACATAGGTTGGATATGAGCGCGCCGTGCTGTCTGTAAAAATTTCTTCCGATTCCTGTGAATGCAGTTCCCCAAAGACAAGAATGTCACCACCGTGTTCAAACAGAAGAATGTGCAGCTTGTTTCTTCTTGCATCTCCCACGCACCGAAACAACCGTCGAAATGCGTGCATGGGCAGGGCTTTCCAGCGGTTGCCCTTTGTAGGGAAAATCACCGTGCATCCCACAATGCCATATTGATCGAGACATATCGCATAGCGGTCAAAGGTAAGTATTTCGATAGTTTCCTCTGAAACGCACATGTGTTCTAAAGCAGCATCCAAACTCACGTATTCCGGAGCAAACACATAGTCTTTCCACGCAGCTACATCTTTTTTTGCAGCATGCCATCCTTTGAAATACTCCTCCGAAACGGATAACAAGATGATGTGCAGGACAATAACGACGCCCAGCGCGATCCCCAGCATAATCACAAGTTTTGCGGCTTTTTTCATGCTATTTTTCCTCGGTTTTTGTAATTATGCTATTCTGTAGCATAATTATTGTGTACGCCAATCATATTTCTCGCCTTGTGATATATCAAGAGTTTTTCCGTTAATTGAAACCGTTGTGTTGTCAATCCAAACGATTTTGGCTTCGTATTCATGATAGGCATCATAAATAATGCTTTTTCCATCGTCTGTTGTTAAATAAACCCTAATTGAAAAATCAACGGTTGCGCCGGGTTCTGTTCTATATGCTTCTAAATTATATTTACCATCCGGTGACTGCGATGCCATTAAAAAAGTTTCCGGATTGTTTGATTGAGAGTTTCCGATATTCAAAACTGGGATAATATAAATCCGAATAAACAAGGCAAGTAATACTATTAAAACAACGCTTGCTATTATAGATATAGTGATCACAATAGTTCTCTTCATCACCACAACCGATTCTCCCGACTATTTATCGCGCTTCTTTCGCTTTGACGGGCGCGGGAAGTTTCTGTCCAGCCAAGACGAAAAGCGATGTACATAATTAGTGCCAAGCGTGGCTGTAATCAATATTGCAGCGCACGAAGCCTTGAGCCCTTTCAAAGCCCACAATGCGGATTCCCACCATATACAAACATTGAACAATATCAATGCAACTAATGAAGCGACTAAATTGATCCAGAACATGGCATAGCGCCATTTATTGATATTTTCCCTGAAATACCAAAGGGTAAATTTTTTCCAGAATCCTCTTTTATTTTTATGCACTATGTACACTGCCCGACGGCCAATATTCCCAGTAAGGTCGCTATAAAACCCGCCATATATAGCTGCGTAATAAACTATAGCAAATGATACGCTGACAAGAAGTGATGCAAAAACTTTCTTAACCATATTATCTGCCCATGATTTCCTTACCTGTCTGCCCGAGAGTGCTTGCAATCCAAGAATTCCTTATGGGTATAAGAAGGTGCTCTTCATAAGCAAATTTGGTTTGCGAAACATAATACTTAATCCCTTTTTTGAGCGTATCTCTGGAACCGGACAAAACCTTTTTGGTCAAGTTCTTATTGAGCGTTTTGAGATTTGCTGATTTCCCCATACCCCTTCCGCCAGCAAGGCCAGACACTGCGCCGATGGCGCCATCTATGAGCATGTCACCCACATCAAAATTACCAAAACCTTTGTTCTCAATCACTTGATTAGCCGCATTTCCAGCCATCGATATAGCTGCATTTCCGGCAACCGATACCACGAGGCCAACACCAGAGGCGGCCAACGCGCCGCTTGCCGCTCCAGTCAGGGCGGCTGTGCCAACACCATCAAGCAAATCCTCACCCGCGATTGCATTGTTGATAACCTGCGTAGCAGCGCTTAATACCGCTCCGATAACAGCACCAACGACAATGTTCCAAAACTCCCCTTCATCATCCGCTCTCGCAACCGGGTTATTTCCACAATACGCATACATATTGTGGCCGAGCACGCCCTGACCGGTGGACACATAGATGTCTGCGTTAATAAAACGACCGACAGCAGGATCATAATACCTGCTTTGCAGGTAATATAACCCTGTGTCGGCATCGTAAATATAACCCCTGTAGCGGAACGGGTTCTGCGCG
>HF985380.1 GCA_000432015.1 Clostridium sp. CAG:1024
AAAAGAAATCGTTCCCCCTTTAGAAAAATAGAAAACGTCCCCCCTTTAGAAAAAAAGAAATCGATCCCCATTCAAAAAACCGTTCTGCGCCGTTGTCCGTCCAAGCCGCAGAACCTATGGACAGGAGCAATAAACCATGATACGATAATACCTTATGGAACAGATACAAAAACAAAACAAAATGGGCATTCTGCCCGAAGGAAAGCTGCTGTTGTCGATGTCTGTGCCGCTGTGCATTTCTATGCTGATGCAGGCGATCTACAACCTCGTGGACAGTATTTTTGTCTCGCGCCTCGGAGAAGACGCGCTTACCGCCGTTTCTCTGGCATACCCGGTGCAGATGCTCATGATCGCAGTCTCCGTCGGCACGGGCGTCGGCATGAATTCGCTCATCTCGCGCAGGCTCGGCGAGCGCCGTCTTGAGGAAGCGAATCGCGCCGCGAACAACGGCATCGTACTGCTGCTGATCTCGGCCGCAGTCTTTACGCTGTTCGGCGTCTTTGGCGCAAAGCCGTTCTTCGATCTGTTTACGGACGTGCAGCAGATCCGCGAAATGGGAACGGACTATCTCCGCATTTGCTGTGTTTACTGCGTGGGCGTATTCATGCAGGTCGGCTGTGAGCGCATCCTGCAAGCGCAGGGGCAGAACACGGCCGCTATGATCATGCAGCTCATCGGCGCGGTGTTCAATATCATTTTTGACCCGATCCTCATTTTCGGCCTTCTGGGTTTTCCGGCAATGGGCGTCGCGGGCGCCGCGATCGCAACGGTCGGCGGCCAGCTGCTGTCCATGCTGTGCTGCTTTGCGGTGCTGCTGCTCGGCAAGTATGACGTGACGATCCGGCTTCGCGACTGCCGTCTTGCCGCAGCGACCGTGCGCGATATTTATCAGGTCGGCGTTCCGTCCATCATTATGCAGGCCATCGGAACGGTCATGAACCTTGCGATGAACGCGCTGCTCATTGCGTATTCCACGACTGCGGTGGCGGTGTTCGGCGTGTATTTCAAGATCCAGTCCGTCGTATTCATGCCCGTGTTCGGCATGACGAATGCGGCCATGAGCATTATGGCGTATAACTACGGCGCAAGAAGCCGTTCGCGTCTGCTGCGGACGATGCGGCTCATGCTGTTCGCCGCGCTCGCATTGATGGCGATCGGCCTGGTCTGCTTCCAGCTCTTTCCTG
The DNA here is from genome assembly GCA_000432015.1 of Clostridium sp. CAG:1024. Lineage (GTDB taxonomy): Bacteria > Bacillota > Clostridia > Christensenellales > CAG-138 > CAG-1024. The sequence continues at coordinate 1,185 of HF985380.1, forward strand.
CGGAGCTTCTGCTTCTGTTCGAGGCCTCGGAGGATATGCTCGGCATCGGCGTTCCTGCGCTGCGCATCATTTCGACTTGTTTCCTGTTCGCAGCGGTCGGCATTTCGTTCTCAACGTTTTTTCAGGCGATCGGCAGCGGTATTTACAGCATGATGCTCTCGCTCATCCGTCAGCTCGTGGTGCTGGTCCCTGCGGCGTTCGCGCTGTCCGCGATCTTCCATTCGCTCGACGCGATCTGGTGCGCGTTTCCCATTGCGGAGCTGTTTGCGCTCGTGACGAGCCTGCTTTTCTTCCGCACGGTCTACAAAAAGCAGATCGAGCACCTGGAGGATCCTTCCTTTTCTTTCTAGAAAGAAAGCCGGTCGGCTTGCGCGGGAAAGCTTTCCTTCGCCGCTCCAGCCGCTTTCGCCAACGTG
>HF985381.1 GCA_000432015.1 Clostridium sp. CAG:1024
CGGTGACACAGCCGCGGTCGCGCCATGCGTTGACGATGCGGACCTTGTGCTCCGGCTGGACGCGCGCATATACGCTGTATTTTCCGACGGCTTCCTTGAAGTCCTCATCGCTGATCTTGTCGAGTTCTGCGCCCGTGATGGCTTCCGACGGGTCGGAGATGATGCCAAGCTCCATTGCAATGGCGGCGGCGGTATCGCGGTGGTCGCCCGTGATCATAATGGGGCGAATGCCCGCCTTGCGGCACTCGTCGATCGCAGACTTGACCTCGGGACGAACGGGGTCGATCATGCCGCACAGACCGATGAACACGAGCTCCTGTTCAAGCGCTTCGGGCGCGGTATCCGCGGGCATGACCTCATAGCGGCGGCTTGCGGCGCAAAGCACACGCAGCGCCTTGCTTGCCATGGCGCGGTTTGCTTCTTCGATCTCGGCTTTCGCTTCCGCCGTCATCGGCAGGATGGAACCGTCTTTATAATAGGCCGTGCAGCGCGACAGCACGACGTCCGGCGCACCTTTGGTGTACTGCACGATCCCTTTGTCGGTTTTGTGCAGCGTGGACATCATCTTGCGCATACTGTCGAACGGCGCTTCGCCCACGCGCGGGGACGCCTGCTCAAGCGCGGATTTTACAAGACCCTGCGATGTTGCAAAGTCCACGAGCGCGCATTCTGTGGGCTCGCCGACCGCTTTGCCGCTTTCATCCGGCGCAGCGTCCGAGCAGAGGCTCATGGCGCGCGCAAGGAGCAAAGCGTCGTCCGCGTAGGTCTCGACGACCGTCATTTTGTTTTGCGTAAGCGTGCCGGTCTTGTCCGAACAGATGATCTCTGCGCAGCCGAGCGTTTCCACCGCTGTAAGCCGGCGAATGATCGCATTGCGCTTGGACATGTTGGTCACGCCGATGGAGAGCACGATCGTAACGACCGCAACAAGTCCCTCCGGGATCGCAGCGACCGCAAGGCTGACCGCGATCATAAAGCTGTTCAGGATACCCTCGCCGGTGAAGGAGCCTTCGCGGATAAGTCCCACGGCAAAAATCACGACGCAGATGATGAGCACGAGCCGCGTCAGGATCTTCGACAGCTGCGCGAGCTTGATCTGGAGCGGCGTCTGCCCCTCCTGCGCTTCCGCAAGCGCGCTTGCGATCTTGCCCATCTCGGTGTTCATGCCCGTGCCGGTGATGACCGCCTTGCCGCGTCCGTAGACCACGGTGCTGCCCATGTAGATCATGTTTTTGCGGTCGCCGAGCGGGACGTCCTCGCCGCTGAGCTGTTCCGCACTCTTGTAGACGGGGACGCTTTCGCCCGTGAGCGCCGCTTCTTCGATCTGAAGCGAGGCGGACTCGATCACGCGGCCGTCAGCAGGCACGGCGTCGCCCGCTTCGAGCAGTACAATGTCGCCCAGGACGAGCTCTTCGTTTTTGATACGGCGCACAAGTCCGTCCCGCAGCACGCGGCAGGTCGCAGCCGACATCTGCTGAAGCGCTTCGATCGCCTTTTCCGCCTTGCTCTCCTGGTATACGCCGAGGATAGCGTTGATAATGACGACGGAAAGGATGATGATAACGTCCGCAAAGCTCTCTCCCTCGTATACGGAGGTAATGCCGGAGATCACGGCGGCCGCAATGAGAATGAGGGTCATCGGATCCTTCATCTGCTCAAAGAACCGAACGATCAAAGGCGTTTTTTTTGCTTCGGCCAGCTTATTCGGGCCATGAGAGGCAAGTCTGTCCCCGGCTTCCTTTGAGGAAAGCCCCGCGCCCGTGACCTTGAGCGCCTGATAGACGGCTTCTATGCTTTCCAGATAGTGTTTCAAGTGCCAGTCTCCTTCTGTTCCGTAGTGTAGATGCAGACGGTGAAAACAAGGGCGAAATACGCCCTCACATAAAATAGGATAACAGAATCTTGTTTCTTTGAACAGAGGACGCTGGAAAAAAACTGTAAAAATTGTAAAGAAATTTGGAAAGTATATATTCAAAAGCAACCCCATGGTATAATGATTCCGCGCTGGAAAGAAAAAACGCTTATCTTTTTCTTAATCAGGGCGCAACTTAATAGAATCTTAAATGGTTTTCATAGGTGTAACCGTTATATACTTACGAAAACGGATGCGTCTGAAAGACGAGGTCTGCTGCGGCAGATTGACGACCGAAACGGCGGGAAAGCAGCACCGGACGAGGAGGAACTATGAAAAAACTGAAAAAGAAAAGCAAGAAGATTCTGATATTCGCAAGCGTCGCCGTGGCGCTGGCCGTCGCGGGTCTTGTGTTCGCGCTGACACGCGGGGGCGGCGCGGAGGAGATCGTCTATGTGCAGAGCGTTGCGGACCTCACCGGGCAGGGCGCGGGCGTCATGCTGGGCGGACGCTACTCCGGCGTTGTGGAAGCCAAGGAGATCATCAAGATCAAGCTCGACGAGGACAAAAAGCTCGACGAGTGCTTTGTCAAGGTCGGCGACAAGGTTAGCCCCGGCACGCCGCTGTTTTCCTATGACGTGGACAGCCTGACGCTTGCATACGAGCAGCTCAAGCTCGATTACGAGGGCAAAAAGAACAACATCGCCACCATGCGGGATCAGATTAAAGATCTGGAAAAGCAGATCAAACGCGCAAAGGGCGCGACCAAGGCGGAGCTCACGATTCAGCTTCAGACCACGCAGCTCAATCTGAAAAAAGAGGAGTACGAGGCGGAGAAAAAGCGTCTCGATGTGGAGAAGGCGGAGAGCGTCATCAAGGATAATGTTGTCAAGGCGGAGACCGCGGGAACCATCCGGTCGATCACGCCGCCCACGGGGGAGGGCCAGCAGAACTACGACGGGATGCAGACGGACAATGCCTATATGACCATCGTTGCGGGCAACGATTACCGCGTGAAGGGGACGATCTCGGAGCAGGGCGCGTATCAGCTGATGAGCGGGACGCCGGTCATCATCCGCTCCCGTATCGATGAGACAAAGACCTGGCGCGGTACGATCGATTCCGTGAACACGGAACAGCCGGTTTCGAACCAGCAGCAGTATTATGACGGCGGCAACGGCGAGCAGGCGAGCAAATATGCCTTCTATATCGCGCTGGAGACCGTGGACGGCCTCATGATGGGGCAGCATGTCTATATTGAAATGGACGAGGGACAGAGCGCGGGGGGGCTGATGCTCCCAAAGAGCTACATTGTTGAGGAGAACGGCAAGGCCTTTGTTTTTGTCGCCGGCAGGCACGACCGCATCGAAAAGCGAGCCGTCACCCTGGGCGCGTACAACGAGGAGCTGGATGCATATGAGATCGTCTCCGGCCTGTCGCTGACCGACCGCATTGCGTTCCCTGACGAAAGCGTGAAGGCCGGCATGACGGCGGTAGACGCAGGATATGCATCCGCAGAGACCGCGGGCATGGAGAACGGCGCAGAGGGCATGGATGGCATGGACGGTATCGGCGGTATGGATGGCATGGACGGCGAACCAGTGGGCGAAAACGGCATGACAGAACCGGCATTGGATGCGCAGATGACAAACGAGGACGAAGCGCAGGACGGCGCCGAGGGATGATCGGAGCGTGAAACGATGATAGTAGAGTTACAGTCGCTGTGCAAGGAATATACGCAGGGAGGACAGCCTGTGCCCGTGCTGCGCGACGTTGATATGCAGGTGGAGCAGGGCGAGTATATCGCCATCATGGGACCGTCGGGCTCGGGAAAGACCACGCTCATGAATATCCTGGGGTATCTGGACGTGCCGAGTTCGGGCGTATATCTGCTTGACGGTGTGGACAACAGCGCGGCCTCGGACGAGGAGATGGCCAGGATCCGGAACGAGAGCATCGGATTTGTGTTTCAGACATTTCATCTGCTTCCGCGGCAGAGAGCTTGGGAAAACGTGGCGCTGCCGCTGTCCTTCCGCGGCGTGCCGAGAAAGGACCGCAGAGAGCTTGCGGCGGAGGCGCTCGACCGCGTCGGACTGCTCGACCGGCTCGATTTTTACCCGGATCAACTTTCGGGCGGCCAGTGCCAGCGCGTCGCCATTGCCCGCGCGATCTGCACAAGTCCGAAGCTCCTGCTTGCCGATGAGCCGACGGGCGCGCTGGACAGCAAATCCGGCTTGCAGATTATGGAGATCTTTGACGGACTGCATGACGAGGGCGCGACCATCATCATGATCACCCATGAGATGGGCGTTGCAAAGCGCGCGGGCCGCGTCATGCACATCCGGGACGGTATGCTGACCGACGGCGTATTCAGCGCGCACACCGCAGGAGGCGACATCAAATGACGATAAAAAACTGGAGCAAGAGAAAGAAAACGATTTGGATCGCCGCGATCTCCGTACTGCTTGCGGGCGGCGTGCTCGCGGGCGTGCTGCTTACGCCGCACGGAAAGCCCGTAGAGGTCGTGCGGGTGAGCCAGTGGACGCTCGGCTGGATGCCGGATCGGCTCGAGCTGTACGGCAACATTTCCTCCGACCGCTCACAGCAGGTTTACTATGACAAAGACCAGACCATTCTTGAGGTGCTGGTAAAGCCCGGCGATACGGTCAAGATTGGCGACCCGCTGCTGCGATACGACGCGACGCTCAATACGATCGACATGGAGCTGAAGAAGCTCGAGCTTCAAAAGCTGGAATATGACCTCGTCGGCTACTGGAAGACCTATAAGAAATATGCGAAGAAGGCCTATGAGAGCACGCTGCCCTCGCCCACGCCGTCTCCGACGCCGACGCCCAAGCCCACGAAAACGCCAAAATCCGCCGCAGGGCCTGCGCCGACGGGGGATACCGCGGGAGCGTCATCCTTTTCCGGAGGCGCGCGTCCCGCAACGGTGCGGCTCAGCCTGCGTCCCTTCGGCAGCATGGCGCTGCGCGGCAGTGCTGACGCGCCGGATGTGACGATCGAGAACCAGACGAAGTTCAACGCGGATGAATTGGTCGTCTATTTCGGCAAGGCGGCAACGGCGGGCTCCGCGTACTATGTGCGCGTGCAGCTCGACGAGTACGAGATCAACATGAGCTTCGACCCGCCGAAAACCACGCTTGTAACGGATCCGATCAACCGGCTGGACAAGGACAGCGTCGCCGCATCCGGCGACGGGAGCAAATCCGATCCGTATGTGTTCGAAGAGTTTGCGCCCTCCGGCGTGGTGCGCAGCATTGACCGTTCCTTTGTGAGCGCGCGGATCAAGGACGCGGGAAACGGCGCCTGCTATTCCATTCTTACGAATGAGGACGGAACGGTGCAGCTTACCATGAACGTTGTGAAGACCAGCACGCCCACGCCCACGCCCGATCCGTCCGCCTCGCCCGGCCCCTCCGATTCGCCTGGGCCGAGCGAAAGCCCGGGCGGGCCCGGCGGCTTGACAAAGGAGCAGCGAGAAGCGCTCATCCGCGAAACGGCAAAGCAGATTCGCGACGCGGAGCTGAAGTACAAGCAGCTTCGGCTCGATCTCCAGAAGCTGACGCTCGAGGGCGCGGACGGCTATATCCGCGCAACGATCGACGGCGTCGTGTCCAAGGTGGAGGACCCGGAGACCCTGTCGAACGGCGAGCTCATGATCGCCGTCAAGGGCAGCGAGGGTTTCTATGTGCGCTGCATTGTGGACGAGATGAATCTGGACAAGATCAAGGTCGGCACGGAGCTGAGCGGCACATGCTACGATACGGGGACGACCTGTACGGGCCGTGTCACGGAGGTCGATACGGTCCCCGTCACGACCAACTATTACCGGGGCGGGAACTCCAACAACTCGGGATACGCCCTGCGCATCTATATCGAGGACGGCGATCAGCTGCAAGCGGGGCAGTACGTCGAATTCCGGCTGCAGCAGGACGAGAGCGCGGAAACGGCGCTGTATCTGAGCCAGGCCTTCGTGCGCGAGATCGACGGCGTGAGCTATGTGTTTGTGGCGCGCGACGGAAAGCTGCGGCAGGAAACGGTCAAGCCAGGCAAGGTCATGTACGGCTATGTGGAGCTTGTGGGAACGACGCTGACGGAGGAAGACATGATCGCGTTCCCCTACAATAAGGACGTGCATGACGGCGCGCCGGTCAAGACAACGAAGGAAAGCGATGAAGCTGGCGTCGCCCGCGGCGGCTGAAACGGAGGCAGCGAATGAGTGAATATCTGAGAAGCGCATTGGACGGCATTTGGGCGCACAAGCTGCGCAGTATGCTGACGATGCTCGGCATTATCATCGGCATTGCGTCCATCATCGCGATCTCATCGACCATTATGGGTACGAACGAGCAGATCAAGCAGAACCTGATCGGCGCAGGCAACAATACAGTGACGATCAAGCTGTATCAGGGAGACTATGAGATGCAGCTCGAATACGAGCAGGTTCCGGAGGGCGTTCCCATTCTCGATGCGAGCATCCTGAAGGAGATCCGCGAGATTTCGGAGGTCGAGGACGCTGCGCTGTTTTACAAGAGAAACGCGTGGCAGGCGGTATATCACGGCGAAACGGGCTTGAGCCAGGGTACGATCCTCGGCGTGGATGAGAACTACATGGACGTTTACGGCTATCAGCTCCGCGCCGGACGCAGCTTTGTCCCGGAGGATTTTTCCGGGTACAGAAAGGTCGCGCTCATCGATAAGAGCGCGTCGGACACGCTGTTTCTCGGACAGAATCCGATCGGACAGACCGTCGAGATCAAGGGTGAGCCGTACATCATCGTGGGCGAGATCGCCCAGTCCGCGGCCTTTACGCCCGTGATCAATACCATTGACGAATACTATACCTACATGGATTCGAGCGGCGGCAAGGTGCTGATCCCTATAGGGACCTGGCCGGTCATTTACAAGTATGACGAGCCGGTCTCGCTCGTGGTGCGGGCAAGGAACACGGAGGCCATGACCGAAGCGGGCAAAAAGGCTGCGGCCATTCTGAACGGGCGCTTTACGAAGGATACCGGCGAAGTGAAGTATGCGAGCGACGACCTTTTGGAGCGCGCAAAGCAGCTGCAGGAGCTGTCGAGCGCAACGAACCGGCAGCTCATCTGGATCGCGTCCATTTCACTGCTGGTCGGCGGCATCGGCGTTATGAACATCATGCTGGTGTCCGTGACGGAGCGCACGCGGGAGATCGGCCTGAAGAAGGCGCTCGGCGCGCGGCGCAGGGTGATCTCGCTGCAATTCCTGACGGAGGCGGGCGTGCTGACCTGCATCGGCGGCGTGCTGGGCGTGATCGTCGGCGTCGCGCTTGCGTTCATTGTTTCCAAGATCTCGCAGGTGCCGATCTTTATCAGCGGCTATATCATCGTGGCCGCGGTTGTGTTCTCCTTTGTCGTGGGTCTGTTCTTCGGTGCAGTCCCGGCATACCAGGCCTCGAAGCTCAACCCGATCGAGGCGCTCCGGCACGAATAAAGGCATAGCAGACAGAACAGGCAAGAAAAAAGACCGTTCGCCTTGTACGCGGCGGTCTTTCTTGTACGCCGACACCGGGCGGCGCGGCGGCAGCTCCGGTTGCCGAATCCTCGGCGCGGGTGTAGAATAGGACAGGCGCAGAGATCTCTGCGGCGAATACGGAACACAAACAGGAGGAGACCGTTCATGTCCATCGAAAAGGTTCGAGCGGCGTTTCGCCCCCTTGGGATCGAACACCGCATTTTGGAGTTTCCCGTTTCCTCTGCAACGGTAGAGCTTGCGGCGGAGGCGGCGCATGTAATACCGGCCCGCATTGCAAAAACGCTTTCGTTTCGAGATGCGGAGGGCGAGGGCTGTATGTTGATCGTAACGGCGGGGGACGCGAAGATCGATAACCGAAAATTTAAGGATCGCTTTCATTTTAAAGCCCGGTTTCTCACGCCGGAGGAAGCGAAACAGCTCACGGGTCATGCCGTGGGCGGCGTCTGTCCCTTTGCATTGCCCGAGGGAGTGCCGGTGTATCTCGACATATCGCTGCGCCGCTTTGAAACGGTGTTTCCTGCGGCGGGCAGCAGCAACAGCGCTGTCGAGCTGACCTGTAAAGAACTGGAGCGCTATGCCGCCGCAGCCGATTGGGTGGACGTTTGCAAAGACTGGGAGACAGAGGGCAATTGAAGACAAGCGCGGCATTGTACAGATCGCCGCACAGAAGAATAAAAGCAAACTGCGGTGCAACGGAAAAAACCATTGCCTCGCAGTTTTATTATTCTTTGAATGTTTGTTCCCTCGTTGCGCGAACGTTCGCAGGGGAACCAATGCTTCCTTACAGACACTAAATTTCTGCTTTGCAGGAATAGCAAACGACGGAATCCGTTGATACGCCCGCATGTTTATGGTAAAATATGACGTAAATATTGGAAGAAATAACAAAATAACAGGAGAGATTTGATTTTGAAAAGAGTAAGCGCACGACTGCTATGTAAGCTGCTTCGGGTCACAAGTCTCGCGCTCTGCCTCTTGCTCGTGCTTTGTTTGGACGGCACGGTTTCGCACGCGGATACGCAGGTAACGATCAATCAGATCAGGTATTCTCTGGATACTTCCGGCCTTACGGCGGAGGTAATGGGAGGAAAACCCGTGAACGGCTCTCTGACGATCCCGGGAATCATTCAGTACAACGGCCAAACATATCGTGTGACTTCCATTGCGGCAAAAGCGTTTGCCGATCAGTATCTGGGCGCCAAGCTGTCGCTCGCGGAGGGACTGCTCTCCATCGGAGAAAGCGCCTTTGCTGGCTGTATGGCATTGAAAGGCGATGTCACGATTCCGGACAGCGTTATTTCCATGGGCGAGAGCGCATTTGATGGTGCTTATGTGAGTTCCGCCTATGTTCTGACGCTCGGAAAAGGACTGACGGCTTTGCCGCGCAAGGCGTTTGCGAACATATGGGGCTGGGGCATTAAGGGAATCATTTTTCGCGGCGCACAGTACTCCGACATCGCGGCGGACGCTTTTTCGGGCAGCGATTTTTATGAAACCACTGTGCCGGTCACGGTGCACGGAGCATATGGCTCTATGGATGCGCTGCTCGCAGGGGCGCTGACGAACGGTTTTTCCGTTACCTATTTGGATTCGGACGCGAAGAATGCCGCGTGGCTGCAAGCGCAGATCGACGCCGCACCCGACGGCGTGGAAACAACGATTGCATTGAGCGCCAATGTGCTCGCCGAGCAAACGATCGTGGTACCCGGCGGGAAGAATATCCGGCTTGTGAATCAGGACGGAACGAGGACGATCGCTGCGGCAAAGACGCTGAACGTCTTGTTCCTTGTAGAGAACGGCGCCGTGCTTGCGCTGGACGGAACCGACGACACTGCACTGCGGCTGCTTGGCAGCGAGGTGAGCAAATCGTTTACCGGAAATCTTCTTATGGTGGAGAAGGGCGCGTCCGTCTATCTCAAACACGCAACGCTGAGCGGAAGCAAACGGATCACGGCGCAGGAGGCTGCGGCTGTCTTTGTGAATGGCTACTTCAATATGTCGGGCGGCGTGATTGAAAACTGTCAATCGAATACGGTGCTTGGCGGGACTGTCACAGTGCGCGCCGGAGCCAAAATGGACATGACCGGCGGAACGATCCGAAACAATCAAAACCTTGCGCCAAACGGCGGAGGCGGTGGCATTCTTGTATATGCATGGAGCGAAGCCGATAAAAATGCAGAACTGAACATTTCCGGCGATGCGCTGATCACAGGGAATATAGCTGCGATGCAGGGCGGCGGCGTATGCGGGATCGGAAACGTATCGATTAACATGAGCGGCGGCAAGATCATGGGAAACGAGTCGGACGGCACCGGGACAAAGAACGGTTACGGCGGCGGTCTTTCCATCAGCGTTGCGATGAATGACAGTCAGATTTTTGCAAGCGACGCAAAATTCCATATGACCGGCGGCGAGATCTCCAAGAATAAAGCGAATAAATCCGGCGGCGGCGTTTACATCAATACAAGCGGAGCCGTGCTTGAAGGCGGCAGAATCTCGGATAATACCGCAGGCGGCAGAGGCGGCGGGATCTATGTCAGCGTAAAACCGTATACGGCCAGACTGTACAACGTACTCGTGACAGAGAACACGGCATATACGATGGGCGGCGGCATCTGGCTTTGCCCGACGGGTTCGCTGGAGACCTATGTGACAAACGGCGGGGCAATTTTTGAAAACGCGACAAGGGACAGAGACGGTGCGGGAGACGATCTCGCGTTCGTTTCCGGCGAAGGGAAGCTGACGCTTGCGGATCGCATGTTGGGCGGCGGCGCCTGTTTCTGGTACAGAGACGGCGGCGTGTATAACAATAATCCGGCTTACATCTCCTCGACGGGAAAAGTTGACAGTTCGATCCCGCGCTTTGATCCGGCAAACCCGGTTGGCCCCTATACGGCCATCGAGCATGGCGCGGAGAATTACGCGCTGAAATCCATGCCCGAAAAGAACGCAAAGACGCTGGCAGAGCGGGAAGCAAAGTTGATCATTTCGGGCAACGCGGCGGGCTTCGGCGGCGGGATCGGCTCAAACGGCGGAGTCATTATCGGCACGCAGGAGGAGTATGTGGTAAATGTGCAAAAGATATGGGATGAGAAAACGCCTGAGGATTCCCAAAAAGAACTGACGATCTACCTGATGATCGACGGTTTGGCGCTGGAACCCATGAAGCTGAATCAGGAAAACGGTTGGAAAGCCAGCTATTGCAGACTGCCAAAGCCGGAGGGACGCATACGGTACAGCGTGGCGGAGGATCCGGTTCCGGAGGGATTTGCCCCGGAATACCGCGAAGAGCTGTTGCAGGACGGCACACTGAACGTTACCATCCTGAATCATTACCGCCCCGGCTCCGGCGAGGATATCCCGCCGACAGGGGATGACACACCGCTGGGACTTGCGCTGTTTCTGTTCGTGATCAGTGCGTCGGGTCTTGCATTGAGCTTTGCGTCACGCAGACGCGGCAGTAAGTAGAACTGAAAACAAACCGGCATGGAGGAAGCGCACCATGTGAGACGGGCGCCCACGGCAGGGAAAGTTTTCGGGAAAGAGAATTGTAAAAAACAATAAAGAAGGGCCGGCGTCCGAGTTTTGCCGTTTCGGACGCCGGACTTTTACATCTCATATCGGCGG
>HF985382.1 GCA_000432015.1 Clostridium sp. CAG:1024
ATAAAAATCAAACAGATGAGCCCGACAAAAACAGTGCCCAAGCCAAGAAGCGTGGTGCTGAGCCATACAGGCATACCGGTCATAACTACCTCCCAGAAGATTTCTCGCTGAGCTTTAAAATTACTTCTCATCCTAGCCCATATTCTCTATATTCGACGCTTTTCCTATATTTCCTTTTTATTTTTTGAAAATTTGAAAGAATTTATTCAAATTTTTCTTGAGGCCACCAAACAAATCGATCGTTTGCAGGGATTCCTGCATTTTCTTTCCGCCATGCTCCGAGCAAATAACAAAGCGCCGGGATCACAGTCCCAGCGCGTTTTCAAGCTTTTTGATCTCCTCGTCACTCAGTTTCCGCCACTCGCCCGGCGCAAGCGTTCCGAGGGAAAGAGGTCCAAAGCGCTCCCGCTTCAGGCGCAGCGTTCTATGGCCGACCGCCTCCAGCATCCGCCGGATCTGGCGGTTGCGCCCCTCGTGGATTGTGATCAAAAACGATGTATCGCCGCGCTGCGTCGTTCTGACAGCGTCGACGCGGGCCGGCGCCGTCATCCCGTCCTCGAGCTCAATGCCGTTTGTCAGCCTTGCCGCCTCCGAGGCGGTCAGCCTTCCATCGCACACGGCATAATACGTTTTTTCCACGCCGTATTTCGGATGTGTCAGGCGGTTTGCGAGCGCGCCGTCGTTCGTCATGAGCAGAAGACCCTCGCTGTTGAGATCCAGCCGCCCGACGTTATACAGCCGCTCGGGGATCTCGCGAAAATAGTCCTGCACCGTGCGCCGTCCCTCCGGATCGGAGGAAGTCGAGACCACGCCGCGCGGCTTATACAGCAGGATCACGGTGCGCCGCTGTTCCTTTTGAACCGGCTTGCCGTCGAGCTCCACGCGATCCTGCTCCGGCTCGACAGAGCGGCCGAGCGACGCCGTTTCTCCGTTGACCGTGACGCGGCCCTGCCGGATCAGTTCCTCGCAGGCGCGTCTTGAAGCGACGCCCGCCTCCGCCATAAATTTTTGCAGTCGTTCCATGTTTCCTCCCCCATTCCGTCCGTACCGCTAAATCGCGCACTTACCCCGCCCGAAACCGTTCAAGGATCTCGTCAATGTAGAACCGATATGCCGCCGCTTCCACAGTCTCCGCGGCGTACAGCGCAGTGTCATACACCATTTCGTCATTGCAGTAAAGTTTCAGACGTCCGAGTTCCGTTCCGGCCTGCACGGGCGCGGCGACCTCGTCCGGGCTTTCCAGCGTCCAGCGCAGCGTATCCGTTCCGTCCACGGATAACGGATACAGTATATCGTTTTTTGCCGAAAGTTCCAAACCCTTTTTTTCGCCTCCGCGCACGGCGACAAAGCCCACGCGCAATCCCGCCTCGATCAGCCGTCTTGTCCGGTAGTTGTCAAAGCCGAAATCCAAAAGCTTTTTTGCCTCGTCCCACATGCCCGGGCACTTCAGCACCACGCCCACAAGCTGCGTTCCGCCGCGCTCCGCCGAGAACACGAGACAGCGCCCCGCCGCTTTCGTAAAGCCCGTTTTAACACCGTTCCCGCCGTCGTACTGCCACAGGATCTTGTTCTTGTTTTTCAGCGTACGCGTTTTATCGCCCGACTGCGTTTGATAGTACTCCGTGGAAACGATCGTGCGGAACGTTTCCGAGCGCATGGCCGCGCAGGCGATACGGCACAGGTCATACGCAGTCGTGTAGTGTTCAGGGTCATGCAGGCCGTTCGGCGTAACAAAGTTTGTTTCTGTACAGCCCAATTCCTCCGCGCGCTCGTTCATCAGCCGCGCAAAGTCCTCCTCCGACCCCGCGATCTCAATGGCAAGCGCGACCGCCGCGTCGTTGCCCGACGTCAGCATCAGCCCGTAGAGCAGGTCGATCACGCGGAGCTCTTCGCCCTTTGCAAGATACATGCTCGATCCCTCCACGCCCACGGCGGCGTCAGGGATCTTCACCACACGGTCAAGCTCGCAGCGCTCGATCGCAAGGAGCGCGGTCATGATCTTCGTGGTGCTCGCCATGGGCAGCTTCACGTGCTCGTTCCAACCCGCCAGCATCCGGCAGGAATCCATCTCCATGAGCGCCGCGCCGCCCGCCGCGACCTCCGGCGTTTCTGCGGCCGCTTGTGCGTTTCCTTTCGGCAGCGCACCGAGCAGAAGCAGTGCAAGCAGTCCCGCGGCGAACCGTTTCATTGCGCCTGCTCCCCGCTTTCCTTCTTTTTCCCGATGTTTTGAATGAGGCGCTCCGCCTCGCCGACCAGCTGCGGTATGCGATCCACGATTCGATCCAGCGTGCCGTCGCTGTCGGCCGGCAGCACGGAAACATGTCCGTTCTGTACGGTCAAAAACGCGGCCGGCTGCATGGTCACGCCGACCACCGAACTGCCGATGAACGGATAGCCGCTCTCCGTCTCCTCCAACGCTTGCCCCGCCTTGCGCAGCGGGCTTTTCTGCTGACCGTATTCGCCGCCGCCGGAGATGAAGCCGAACGAAATCTTGCAGACGGGCAGTACGATCGTATTGTCCGACGTCATGATGGGAGCGCCCACCACCGTATTCACGTCTGCGATCAGCTTGAGCTGCTCCATGGTGGTGCGTAAAATGTTTTCAATCGGGTGTGCCATAGCTATTCCTTCCCTTCGCTGAGCAATGCAGCTATAATCTGCGCAGGAACGCAGCTTGCTATACCCCGCGCATCCAGTCGGAGTTGGTCGGTGTCAAAGACGGGTATCGCCCGGATCTGCGCGCGGCAAAATACGGTTTTGCCGAACAGCATCGACCGGACGAGATCGCCGACCTGCTCCAGCGCGCCGCAGCAGAGCGCGGTCAGCGCGGGCGCGTCCCGAACGCCGACGCGCCAGCAAAACGCCAGCCGTTCCACACGGAGCGAACGGTACAGCGCACGCAGAACACGCGACGGCTTTCCTCCGCCGCCGGAAAGAGGAAACGCTTTTTGTGTGCTGCGGCCGATCTGCAAGACCGCCGTGAGCTGCGGTGCATCCAGCAGGTACAGATCAACATGCAGCCGTATCCTGAACAGCAGCCAGGAAACGGTCAGACACAGTCTGCCCCTACCGGTCGTTGTCCCGCCCTCGGCCGCAAAACGGACGGGGATCAGCAGGAGCAGCGGCAATAGGCCGAGCGCCGCAATCCATATTCCACGCATGGCTTCATTCTTGCCGCTTTCACAGATTCCATTCCACATCCCGCAACGTCGTCTTTTCAGGCAGCAAAAAAGCCCTCCCGCCTCTATTGAGGCCGAGAGGGCTGCTTCCCGCTGTATCGTTACTGGATCTCTGCCGGGATATAGTCCTTTGCGTTCAGAATATGCGCCCGGAGAAGCTCCGCCGCTTTCTCGTATTCTCCCGCACGGCATGCCGCAACGATCTTCTCGTGCTCGCCGATGCTCCGCTTGCGGTGTTCTTCCGATTCATAGAACCCGCGGCGTACATAGCGGTCGATGTTGCAATGCACAAGATCCATCATCTTGTCGGCCACAGCGTTGTCGTCGCGGCTGCCGAGAATGTCATGGAACCGATAGTTCAGCTCTTCGGTACGGAACAGCTCGCTCTCCTGCTTCTGTTCCGCAACAATGGCCTCCAGCTCCCGATAGTCCTCTTCCGTCAGACGCGGCGCGCTGTTTCGAAGTTTCATAACCGCAAGCGTGGCGCGCACCTCCATCATGTCAAGCAGCGTGTTTCGCGTGAGCTTGCTGACCGACGCGCCGCGGTTCGGATGGATCTGAACAAGTCCCTGCGCTTCGAGCTGCCGCAGCGCCTCCCGCACGGGAATGTGGCTGACGTTCAGCGCAGCCGAGATCTCGTCCTGCTTGAGCTGCATGCCGCCTGGAAGCTCGCCGTTAACGATGCCGGCGCGCAACACCCGGCACACCCATTCCTGCGTGGCGCCGGTACGCGGACCGACACGGTCAGCGATTGCCTTGTATTCCATATATCTTCTGATACCTCACTGACATCGATAATTTGATGTATATATTATATAATCCCATCAATGCCAGCGTCAAGCCTTTCGCAGCAGAAATTCGCCTGATTTCTTACTGCGCCGTAGTGACTTTGATGTTTTCCGCGCCTTCGCCCGTTTCCCGCATTACGATGTCGAGGATCTGCGCCACCTGTTCGTCCGTCAGCGATTCCGCCGAAAGAATGACGTTCACCGAGCCCGCGTGAAGCGTAACCGCCGCGTCGTTGAATCCCTTTGCCTTGAGCAGGCTCTCGACCGTGAGTTCCTTTTCCATGAAATTCACGATGTTCAGCTTTTGCTGCTGCGCATCCGCGAGCGTCTCTGCATCCGCGCCCTGCTCAACGATCATATCAAGATACTTGATCTCCTGCGCGCGGGTCAGGTCGCGCTCGCTGCGGAAGGTATCGAAAAAGTTCGCGACGCCCGTGCTTGCGGATACCGCCGGATCCGTCGCCGTTTCCGCCGCAGCGGCCGCAGACTGTGCCGGCGCCTTCTTTTTCCCTCCGAGGAAGAAGTTTGCTGCGATCGCGCCCATCAGCAGCAGGGCGACCGCTCCCAGCGTGATCAGCTTTCTGTTCCACCTGAGTTTTTCGCTGCTCCAACGTTTCATCCGTTCATTTCCTCCTTCATCATCCAATGTTCAAACTGCTCTCGCCCGTTCGCTCAAAGATCTCGATCGCCGAGACCGGAATATCCAGTACCGCGCGCACGGCGCGCTGCAGATCGAGCCGTACCGTGACGTCCGCCGCGCCCTCCGCGACGACGATAACGCCGCGGATGGTCGGTTCCTTCTCGTACAGTACGATGGGTTCGTTCCCGTCGGCGCTGTTGTAGGTGGCCGGCTGCGAGGTCTCGTTCATCTGGCTTGACCTGCTGGCCTCGCCGCCGTTTTGGCTCTCCGAGCTGCTGGTGTTGGTGTTTGTCGTCATGGCCGTCACGATCTCTTTCCCTGTCTCATATGTGATCATCACCTCCACCTGACCTGCGCCGCGGATCGTGGACAGCACCGCCTTTAGCCGTTCCTCTGTGCTCTGCCCCGTTTCCGCGGCGGTCTGCTCCGTGAGTTTGCCGCTCTGCTTTTCCGCGGATCTGCCGAACCTTCCCGTTCCCGACAGATACAGACCAAGAACGAGCGCCGCGATCCCCGCATAGACGAGCAGCTCGAGCCTCTTGCTGCCGCGCAGCCGCTTGACAAGACGGTTTAGCAGCCCGTCGCCCCGTTCCGTTTCTCTCTCCTTCTGCAAATTTATACCCCCAATCGTCCGAGTATGCCCACAATTTCCTTCACCGTATAGGATACAAACGCAAGCCCCGCGCCAAGCGCCGCCGTCCGCTTCATGCCGCCTGTCGGGAGCAGGCTCTCGCCCGCGCCCAGCAACAGCGCCATGACCGACAGCCGCATGGCAAGTTCCGCAAGCGCCGCCACGTTCAACCGCCTCCCGTCACATAATTTGTCAAAGCCATCAGCAAGCCTACCGTCACCATGAACATCAGCATCACGGCGACGAGACTTGCGACCACATATTGGAGCGCGTCCGCCGCGCCGTCATAAATCCCGGTCAGCCGCTTATCCGCCGCTGCGCCGG
>HF985383.1:0-1796 GCA_000432015.1 Clostridium sp. CAG:1024
GCCGTCCCGCAGGATCGTGCCTGCGCAGAGGAAGCCGACGCCCGCGATCACCTGTGCGCTGAGCCGCGCGGGATCGGGTGAAGCGCCGAACTGCCGGTACTGGCAGAACAGCAGCTGGCTCGTCACCATCACGATGGCCGCGCCGAGCGCCACAAGCATATGCGTGCGCATTCCGGCCGGACGGTGCGTATGCTCTCGCTCCGCGCCGATGATGGAGCCGATCAGCATCGCGCCAAACACGCGCAAAACGATTTCCCATGGAGCGAGAGTCAACGCCTCAAGACCGGATGTTCCGTCAGACATGGGTTTCTCCTTTCCGTGCTGCCTGCATCGTGCGAAAATCGGCGATGCGGCAAGTGGTCTCAAATGGTAGTATGTGAAGCGGCATCGGCACTATGACCGCTGATCGGCGGCCTTTTGCCGTTTTGCCCGGAATGTATTTTAGAACTGGCGGTACAGCGTGAAGGTCTCGCCCGTCTTGAACGCGCTGACCCGAATGGTATTGCTGTTCATGATCGAGATCCAATAGTTTTCGACCGTCTCGTCCGTATCGACTTTGCACTCGAGAAAATAACCGTAGCGGACGTCAAAGTAATCGCCCCAATCAATGTAGGGCAGGTTCGTTTCAAAGGTGAATACGTCGTCTGCTCCGCGCGTGAAGTTGTAATAGTATCCACCGGATTTCCACTGCCCCTCCAGAAAGAATCTTGCGTTGTTCCAATTCATCAGGATGATGTCATTCGCATCCTCGAACCCGGCGAGATCGGTCAAAATGGGTTCTTTGTAGACGCCGAAGAAGGCGTTGATGAGCCGAATGTAATCGTCGCTGCGCTCGAAGCCGGGCAGCTCCGTGAACATCTCCTTGGCGAGCTCCCGCTCTCCGCCGGCATAGCACTGCTTTGCCTGCTCGTACAATCCGTTTCGCAGGGCGGCAATCAGCTCATCCGACTCCTGATAGCTCCCGTCCGACAGCTGCACGATGCGGTACGCGGAGAGGTAATCTCCGGCATCGGCGCACTCGATTGCCCAGACATAATAGGCCGCGTTCAGCGCGTCCGCTGCTTTTTCATAGCCCGCGTCGCGCAGGGTGCGCAGCGCCTCGATCGCCTCTGCATAGGACTTCTCCGCAAGCAGCTGTACGGCTGCACTGTACAGCGACTCGTTATACAGCATCGCGCTGTCCCTGTATTCGCCAAGCGCTTCATATTGGGCCGCAGCCTGATCGTATTCGCCGCTTTGCAGGAGCGCACCCGCCATGCGGTACTGTGCTTCCATGGCTAGGTCGGCGCTGCTGCGGTACGGCTTCAGACCGTCGAACAGCGCGAACGCCTCCGCGAAGTTCCCTTCCTGCATTGCCTGCACGCCGGAAAGATAGGCGTTGCCCTTTGCGGGAAACAGAGCCTTGATCCAAATGTTTTCCAGAGACGCGGCAGCGCTTGCATAGTCGCCCTGCTCCGTCTTTTTCATGGCGGCTGCATAGTTCGCGATGTTGTGCCAAAGGACGAGCAGCACTGCGAGACAAGCCGCCGCTATGCCGCAGATGCGCAGAAGCCTTTTCATTCTTTTCGGATCCTTTGGACGCCCGGAAACGGTGACGGGACGGGACACTGCCGCGGCTGCACAGGTGCAAAGGTCTGTTTCGGCTGCTGCTGTTTGCGTTGTCTGAACAGCCGCCTGATTGGACTGCGACTGCAAGACGACTTGCTGCTCGCACGCGGCGGCGGACTGCGCCGTAGGCACGGCATTCGCGATCGCCGCGCCCGTATTGTACGGTGTGAGAGCATAGATGAGCGCCT
>HF985383.1:1877-9708 GCA_000432015.1 Clostridium sp. CAG:1024
CAAACGCCGGCTCATCGGACTGTGTCAAATACCGCAGCACCGCGCACGCAGCAAATATATCCGTCTGCGGCGTGCCGCGCTGACCCGCAAGCTGTTCGGGTGCTGCAAACTGGAGCGTCAGGCGGCTCGTTTCCAGCGCTTTGGTATCGAGCGCCGCTTTTCCGTTCTGTACGGAGATCACATCGGGCGAAAGCTTCAGGCACAGCGTTCCCTCCTGATGTGCGTTTCTCAGTGCGAGCAGCACGGGCATCAGCAGCGATACGGTTGCTTCCGGTGTGAAAGCGTTTTGGTTTTGCCGGTAATACCGTTCAAGCGACAGCCTCTGCGCACGGGTCGTCTTTCGAACGGCGAGGTGGAAAGACCGGGTTTCCCGAGCCGGCGCGGGGCGGCGCTTACGATATACAAGCAGATAAAACGCTGCGGCAGCAGCGAGCAGCGCCGCCGTCACGATCAAAACTGCGGGCAGCGCCGAACCGGCCGTTTTCGGCTGGAGCCCCGCCGAGATCATGAAACGCTCCAGCACGGTCGCGGACACGGCGCCGTTGATGCTGTCGGAGTCGGTGATCCTGAGCGTGTTGATGCCGACAGCCGCACCGTCGGAATCCACGAGCGGCCCGCCGGAATTGCCGGGATTGATCGCGGCGTTGATCTGCAGCATACTGACGTCCGGCCCGTATTCCGCAAGCTGCATTTCACGCATGGCGCTGACGAGACCGTCCGTGATGGTGATATCGCTGCTTGAAACGGCGCGCGCGCCGGACATATAATCGGCATTGGCAGGGTATCCGAGCGCATAAACGGCCATGCCTTGCTTTGCACGCAGGTTCAGCTTCAGCGGCCTGAGACCGGGCGCGGCAAATTGCAGCTTGAGGATCGCAAGATCATATTGCGCGGAAGCGGTCACAACGTCGGCTCTGCGAAGATCATCCTTGCCAAGCCACACGGATACATTTTCCGGCGCATCCTCGATCACATGGCAATTCGTAGCGATATAGGTTCCGCTCTTGCCGTTCGCGATAACGAAACCGGAACCGGTCGAAATGTATTCCGCAGTCTCCGTCTGGATTCGCACAACGGATTGGCAAACATTGAGCACGGTCTGCGGGACGCTCTGCACGGCCGCGACCGCGCCTGCCGCAAACAACATGCAGCAACTACAGACGGCAATGACGATGGCGGGCATTCTGCGGAGTTTCAATGCGGTTCCCCTCCCTGAACGTGTGAATATGGAAGCGCTGCTTTCCGGCTTTTTGCGGGAAAAGATCGAAAGGGATCGTATTCCAGGATATGTTGCTATTCAATAGTTTACCACGTTTCGCGCGGTAAAAAAAGCGTTGTTTTGCGGTTTCTCCGCCGGTCGGCAGGGAAGTTCCCGCGCCGCTCGATCTGTGTTATAATGGAATCACACCGCAATGCGCAGACCGTGCGCTGCGCCGCCGAGGCAGGGATCTCCGCATCGGCGCACATGTCTATGGAGGCCGTCATGCAAAACAAAGAAAAATCGTCGTCTCTTCGATTCTGGATGCTCGTTTGGGGGCTTGGCGTTGCAGGCCAGCTCTGCTGGAACATCGAGAATCAGTGGTTCAATACCTTCGTGTATGCAAAGATCGCGAAGGATCCGACCATCATTTCATGGATGGTTGCCGTATCCGCACTCGCGACCACGATCGCCACCTTCCTGTTCGGCACGCTCTCCGACCGGATCGGCAAGCGAAAGCCGTTCGTCGCGGGCGGCTATATCCTGTGGGGGCTGTTCACGATCCTGTTCGGCACAACGGAATTCATTACGGGCGGCGCGGCAGGCTCCGGCAGCCGCATCCTGCTTGCCGCGACTGCGGTCGTGCTTGCGGATGCGCTCATGTCGTTTTTCGGCTCTATGGGCAACGATTCCGGCTTCAACGCCTGGCTGAACGACGCTATGACCCAGAAGAACGGCAGCCACATCGGCGCGGCGCTTGCCACACAGCCGATCATCGGCACGATCGTCGGCACGGTCGTCGGCGGTCTGCTCATCGGCAGCAACGATAACTATATGCGGCTGTTTGTCGTCATGGGCGTACTCGTGATCGTGTTCGGCGTGCTTGCATGGATCTTCATGAAGGATGCGCCAACGCTTGCGCCGAATCGGCAGGGAAGCTTTTCCAAGCAGCTGTTTTCCGCGTTCAACTTCCGCGCGCTGTTCCGGCATCGCGAGATGGTGTGCGTGTTCCTCGTGCTTACGGTATATTTTATTTCCTTTAATGTGTATTTTCCGCACGTCGGCAATTACATGATCTATTATCTCGGCTTTGACGCGTCGGCCATCGGCGTGATCGAGGGTGCGGCGCTGCTGCTCGGTATGGTTTCCGTGATCCCTGCTTCACGACTTATTCGCAAACAGCGCTTTGTTGCCGCGACCTCCGCGGCCGTGCTTTTGAGCTTTGCGGGCGTCGGGCTCATCGGCCTGCTCGGCAGACCCGAAAATATCGATCCCTCCACGCTTCTGAACTGGTCGCTGCTTGCAGGACTTTTGCTGTTCGGCTGCGGATATATCATGTTTATGCAGGTGCTTTCCGTCTGGATGAAGCAGCTGTTTCCAGTGGAATCCAAAGGGCAGTTCGAGGGCTTCCGCATTCTGTTTTTTGTGCTGATACCATGGATCGTTTCTCCCTTTATTGCGAATCCCATCATCAAGCGGAACGGGGAGATCCTCGATGCGAACGGCTTTACCGCGTATCTTCCGACGCATGTGCTCTTTTTGATCTCCGCGGGACTGATCCTGCTGACCTTTGTGCCGCTGTATTTTGCGTCGCACGAGCGCAGAAGGGGAAACAGATAAGGGCGCATCTCCTTTTCCTGAAAACAGGAGAGAGACGCTGCCGGTGTTGCTTTTCTGAGAAAAGACGATTTCCCGCACATCGTGATTGCAGCAAGAAGAAACGGACGGCTCACATAGAACCGTCCGTTTTCTGCTGTCTACGCGCTGAGATCGTATCGCGGCGCATGCAAAGGCTGCGACCCGGGGTTGTTTCGCTATGAGCGGTTGATCAAATGCATGAGCTGAAGCAGCGTACTTTTCTGCTCGGGCGTCATCAGCATCCAGTTTTCAAAGACTTCCTGTAATTCCGGCGTGATCTCGACCATTTCCCCCTCCGCAAAGAATTGCGACAGCGTGATCCCGAAGCCCCGGCAGATGGCTTCCAGCGTAACGATAGAGGGTTCCGTGTTCCTGCGGAAAATGTTCGCAAGCGTTGATTCGGATAAGCCGCATTCTTTGGATAAACGATATTTTGACCAACCTCGCTCGTCCAGGAGCGTTTGCAGGCGTTTATGCGTATCCATTGTGCGACCCCCCTCTTCTATTGAACTTATTTTACCGTTCTGATGGGGGGCATTATACGAAATACTTGTCCTGCAAATACCGTTATGTTAAACTGCATTTAGACACATCATGCGTGCGCCTGCCGAAATGCGCGCCGCAGAGCGAAAGGAATGGATCGGTTTGCCGCTCACAAGGGAGACACTGGAACACAAGATCGAGGCATACCTCGCCCTGCAGCGGGCGCAGGAATCGCGGGAGGTCGCATGGCGCAGGACCGTGCTGCTGAATCGCACGGAGGTGCTGGATTTTTTGGACTTTCTTTGCTTTGCCGTGACCGACGAACCCGGAGAATGGGATTTTCTCGGCGCTGCCGCGCGGTATTCGCCGGAAGAGCTCGGGCTTTCCCCGCGGCTGCTTCGCGCGCTGTCCATCGGTGCGCCCGCCGAACGCATTCGTTCCGTTGCCGCGCTTTATCAGAAAAGCGACGGGGAACTTCTTGCCGTCCGCGGCGTGGGACGGCGGGGCGTTGCGGAGATCCGGCAAAAGCTCTCGGACTTTTTCGACGCATGGGAGCGCGGCGAGCTGCCGCCGCCAAGTGGGATGCTGCGATAGGAAAGCAAAGAAGCCGCGCAGAGCGGAAGCGACATAATACGGACGGTTCACAGACGAACCGTCCGTTTTTCTCGGTGTGAACAGGGGGAGAGGCATAGCTCTATAGAGCTTCGAACCTGCCGCGATTCAGGAAGAACAG
Organism: Clostridium sp. CAG:1024; assembly: GCA_000432015.1. Taxonomy (GTDB): domain Bacteria; phylum Bacillota; class Clostridia; order Christensenellales; family CAG-138; genus CAG-1024. Next base: position 5,930 of record HF985383.1, read on the forward strand.
GCAAGAACCCCGCCTCTCGGTTCTCAATAGGCCGGATACCGCGCCGTGATGGAAGCGACGGTGCGCTTTACCTCCTCCGCGCTCGCCGGGTACTCTGTCGCCGTGCGCCAGATACAGTCCGCGATCTGTTCCATTTCCGCAGGCCCCATGCCGCGGCTCGTGACCATGGGCGTGCCGAGACGCGCACCGCTGGTGACAAAGGGCTTTTCGGGGTCGTTCGGCACGGCGTTTTTGTTGATCGTGATGTTGACCGTATCGAGCCGCTGCTCCAGCTCCTTGCCCGTCAGTCCGATGGAGCGCAGATCCGCAAGCACAAGATGATTGTCCGTCCCGCCGGAAACAAGCCGCATTCCGCGCCGAAGCAGTCCGTCTGCGAGCGCTTTCGCGTTCTCGACCACCCGCTGCTGGTAGACACGGAACGACGGCTGCTGCGCTTCGAGAAGGCATACGGCCTTCGCGGCGATCACATGCATGAGCGGGCCGCCCTGCATTCCCGGGAATACGGCCTTGTTCAGCACCTTGGCGTATTGTTCCTTTGCAAGAATCATGCCGCCGCGCGGGCCGCGAAGCGTTTTATGCGTGGTCGTTGTGACGACGTCGGCATAGGGGACGGGGCTCGGGTGAACGTCGGCAGCAACAAGCCCCGCAATGTGCGCCATATCGACCATGAGAAGCGCCCCCACACTGTGTGCGATCTCTGCAAAGCGCTTGAAATCGATCACACGCGGGTAGGCCGAGGCGCCCGCCACGATGAGCTTCGGTCGAACGCGCTCCGCGATGCGCTGCACCTCGTCATAGTCGATGCGCTCGGTCTCGGGGTCGATGCCGTAAGATGAAAAATCATAATATTTACCGGACAGGTTCACGGGCATTCCGTGCGTCAGATGACCGCCGTTTTGCAGGCTCATGCCAAGCACGCGGTCGCCCGGCTCCAGCAGAGCGAAATAGACGGCGAGGTTTGCCTGTGCGCCGGAATGCGGCTGAACGTTTGCATAGTCTGCGCCAAACAGCGCTTTTGCACGCTCGATCGCCAGGGATTCGATCACATCTACATGCTGGCATCCACCGTAGTACCGCTTGCCCGGATAGCCCTCGGCATATTTATTTGTGAGCACGCTTCCCATCGCCGCCATGACCGCGGGCGATGCAAGGTTTTCCGATGCGATCAGCGCAAGGTTTCGCTGCTGCCGGTCAAACTCCCGTTCCATTGCGGCCGCGACGTCGGGATCCTGCGCCGCAAGAAGCTCCATTGCCTGCTCCATAAACTGTTCCATATCCATTTCCTTTCCTTGCATAGAATCAAAAAAAAGGAAGCCGTGTTCCAAACGGAACAAGCTCCCTTTGCAGACCCATTACGGGTCTCAATGTTGCGGTATTCGGTACTCTGTCCTTTTGCCTGAGAGATTCGGCCTGCAAAATTGCATTCGCCTGCCTTGCACCTTCGGCACCCGCTGTACGGGATTCTCCAGAGTCCCCTCCGTTTTCAGTCCTGCCCGCATTGGGCTCCTGAGAGTTTCACTCCTTCGGCGGATCGCGTCTTTACGACACCTTTTCCTGAAAGCATCAAAGGGAGAGATTCAATTGTCGGTCGCCGGATAACCCGGTTGTTTATATTATATATAGTTTTTCCGGCTTGTCAAGGTTCCGAAGAGGATCTCCTTTCGGCCGATCGATTACGGTTTTCCAGAAGATACCTGCACATCGATCGCGTTCCGAATACCATGATCGGATTTCGGTTTTTCACCGTTTTGCTATTGCGAGTTCTGTTTTCACTTGCTGCCTTTCTGACGGCAGAAGAACGCGTTCAAACCTTCTTCCTTGAAAACCCGTATCAGAACATATGTTCAAAGAGGGCTTGGGACCAATATAGCATCGAAGGTCCCGGCCCAATTTGCAATTCGATAGTAGATCAAACAGCATACGGAATCCTCTCTTGTGCGACACATATGATCGCAAGAAAGCCATCCGTTTGGGATCAACACGGCGCCTCCCCTTGTGTTTGCCATCGGCGAAGCGCACGGGTTTCAGTCCGAATCGTCCGCCATGCCAAACGAAAAGACCGAAAACTCTATCGGTAAGCACGATCGTTTTAAGAAGTCCAACTCGGCATCCGTCAGTGTGAATCCCATTTGCGCAAAATCCGAAACCAATGAGATTCTGATCGACGGCTCCGCCTCCTGCATGCGATTCGCCTTCGCTGCGCAATCCCCAAATTTTTGAAAAAAGCGGCCGACTGCATATCTGATATCGCTTTGCTCCGGGTACCTCTCGGTCAGCAGCCAGACATTGTGCGGCGAAGTATAATCGGCATTTCTAAACGGTTTGCTGCCCTTTCGGAATACCTCTGTCGGCATGAACCCAATGGAATCCGATACAGATTCGATCGATTTGTCCGTTACGATTTTTAGTGAAATGGATACATTATAAAGGCAATTTACCATGTATGAAACAGTTCCTTCCCGATTTCTGTGAGTTCCTTATATTTGGGAGCATTATCATTTTATCGCCTGTTTCGGGATTTCGTTATAATCTCCGAATTCTCTTCACTGAACTCTTTTAAATTGCTTTGCCGAATCCTCCGGTTGCTTCATTTATGCACCGGCATGTTCGTGCTGCCGGCGTCAGCGAAAGAGCTGAGCCGGTGCGTTGTAACGGCTATCTTACGAAGGCAATTCGATCACAATCGGTTTTCGTTTGGCATAGTATGCATTCTTTCGGGGCTTTATCAAAACGCGTTCGCCGTCAAACCGTATATCTCCATATGCCCCCATCTCAATACATGGTTTCATGCGTTTTCTCTGAACCAGGGTTCCATCCTTCTTCATGATCTGCAGTATTGGACAAAACTCGCCTTTATTATTGAGAGATATGTACACTGAAATGGTACACTTTGAATACTTTTTCTCCATGTACAATACTGCCATTTTGTCGCCTTCCTTTGCTGCATTTATGGATTTGACTATAATGGCTTCATCTTTTTCTGTTGCTGCAAAGTACTTTAATAATACGCTTTGAATCACTTGTGCGGCAATTGCCGCATCCTCTTCGCACGAAATGTTTTTCTGCGTGTCTTTATCAACATGAACGTCATAAAACCTATACCATGTTTGGAACGACAGCCTTGCAGGCGCGATGCCGTCTTCAACGGCGCAGGTAGTAAAATTAATATAGAGATGATCAAACCCACCCAGTGAAAAGCTCTGTTCTCTAAGCTTCATAACGACTCGTCGGGCGAACACTGCGGAAGACTTGTTCTGCAACGCATTTGCCAAAGAATTCGCACCGTCAACATTCGGTGTGTCACTCGCAAAAAGGCGAATATCAGCTATCTTTTTCATAAAACCTCTCCCTGCTTTTGATGTTCAAGTGCCTTTGTCATTTCTATTCATCATGAAATCGGCTTCCCGGTATAGAATGATGAAGTCTATGAGCCGATATGGTCTGTAAACTCGTCCCTTTTGTTTCCGCGAACAAAGCATAACACATGAAACGGAAGCCTATCAACCTGTAAATCAGCCCCAAAGCCAGATAAGCAGCGCGGAGAATGCACGACTTCCTCATCGATAGGATCCAAACGAAATACCAACCCCGCCAACCACTGCTTACTTGTGCTGCGCACGTCGTGCGCGGGCGCGGCTGTCGCTTCCCGGCCGCTAAAAACGATGCACTGCATCGTTTTATTAATGCGGCTTCGAGTCCACCAAAGAATGGGAGAAGCACAAAACAAAAACGGATGCTAGCGACATCCGTTTATTCTTGGCTCCCCCTGTTGGACTCGA
>HF985384.1 GCA_000432015.1 Clostridium sp. CAG:1024
TTTACAAGTGATCAGCTATGTACCGGCAAGCATCGCAGCCCGGATACCACAAAGGCAAAACTTGTCAGGAGTACTCCTGAAACCTTTAAGGGCTTGGGATTATCCCAGCAGTCTGCCTTTTGTCCCCAGTTGCCCGTATAGTGTATATTCATTCGTCCTTATACGTCGGAATGATAGAATTCTTTTCCTCCCATATGATTTTCGATGGAACGCCATCTAATCCCCGATGCGCAAATCAAAGTCCCTGTATAATCATCTAAATCAGATTCTGACAAATTGCCGCAGTCACACCAATAAATATTACCGTCTTTCATAATCATTGTAGAATCTAATATTTCACAGGTGTAATCTTCGTTTACTGGAAACAAATTTAAATGCTTTAGCCCTTGAAACTCCATCTCAATCATAGAATTCTCCTCGTCTTGTCGTTGAATTACAATTCGTAAAATCCTACGATCATTCAAGGGATGCATTGAATAGTTTTCATCAACGAAGGCTCCACTTATATAACTTAACTCTTTTATGCAACTATCGTGAAAATAGCATACATTTTCCATGAACTCCAATACTTCATCATTAGTACGAATTATCTCCCACATAGATGTTTCCTTTCTCAAACTAACCAAATATCAAAATCAATCCTTCTCTAACACCAGCACTTAACGGCCCAAGCAAGAAATCATCAGCAACACCGATTCCTGTAGCATCATCTGCAACTGCAACAGCAATACCGATCGCACAAACCATCACCAATACTGCTCCTGCAATAGGCTCCCATCTAATGCTGTATGCTGGCCCCCTAACACCGTATTTCCAATCGTGATTATGACCACCATTAGGATCATGCGGATGTTTATCCGGTCTTCCGTGGTCATTATGGTCATAATCGTGTTTAGGAGTGCCATCCGGTCCATAAGTTCTCGAATCGCCATTCGGTGCTGTATAAGTACTTCCGGGTTCGCCAGTGTATGGGCGCCGATTAGCATCATTCGAAGATGCATTTACCACATTGTTTTGCTTCAATGTAGAAAAGAAATCCTTTACTGGCTGAATAAAAGTATTATTTAACCAGCTTGCTGCTGTTTCTATCCATTTAGGCCAACTTCCAGTGGGATCGGACATATTCACGGGATTGTTCATACAATATGCAAACATATTGTATCCCAGGACTTCTCCGCCTACACCTGCTATTTGATTGTCTGCATTTATCCACCGACCGA
>HF985385.1 GCA_000432015.1 Clostridium sp. CAG:1024
GGAACAAGCGCAAACCACAGGCGCGCCGGCCGTTCCGCCTGCGGAACCGGGGCCGCAGCGTCCATACCAATATAAATCGCTCGGAGGAACACCTATGAAAAAACTATTATCGGAATTCAAAGAGTTCGCCCTGCGCGGCAACGTGATCGACCTTGCAGTCGGCGTGATCGTCGGCTCCGCTTTCAGTGCGATCGTGACCTCGCTTGTAAACGACATCATCTCCCCTCTGCTCGGTCTGCTGTTTCAGCAGGACTTTGCGGAGCTGTCTGTTTCCTTCGGCGGCATTACGCTCGCCTATGGCGCATTCATTACTGCCGTCATCAATTTTCTGATCGTGACGCTCGCGCTGTTTGCCGTTGTAAAGGCGATCAACACGGCAAGCCGCCTGTTCAAACGCAAGCAGGAGGAAACACCGGCAGAGCCGGCCGTCAAAGTCTGCCCGTTTTGCAAAAGTGAAATTGCGATCGATGCGACCCGCTGTCCGCATTGCACCTCCAGCCTCGATACGGCAGACTGACAAAACCGCGCAGCATCTCCTGATACGAGAATCACTTTTTTGTAAAAGCAGAACCAAAAGAATTGCGGGACAGCAACGCTTTATAGCATACGCCTGTCCCCCCTTCCCTGCATTGCACGCATGTAAAAGCGCCGCGGCATGACCCGCGGCGCTTTTGTCCGTTCCTCGATCTCAGTCCTCGTTGCTGTCGGTAAAGTCCGTCTGTTTCCCTTCCGGGAACGGTTCGTTGTTATAGATGATCCCCTTGAGAATATCGCGCGTTTCTTCCATATTGTAAGTCAGCAGGTACTTGCCCTTGCTGTTCTCTCCGTTGTGTCCCGTACCAGGGAACGGGATGGTGCTGCTTTCGATCGTAAAATCGTTGCTGAGCGCGATGGTGGCAAGCTGAACGAGCGCATCTGCGGAAAGATTCGTTGCGGCGTTGTCCGCGACATAGTTGATCACATCCATGAGCTTGCCGATCGTCCATTCCTGCTTCACTTTCTTGTAGAGCAGCTCCAGCAGATGCCGCTGACGACCGGTTCTGCCGTAATCAGAGGTGCCGCCGCTGTAACGGTCACGGGCATACCACAGCGCCGTCTCGCCCGTCAAATGGTGCGGACCGTCGAACACTTCGACCTGCGTGTAGGTCTCCGGCATGGGCTTGCTGTTCTTCTCATGCCAGGAACGAATCTTCTTGTTGATGAATTTGCATTCCTCTTCGGTCAGATCCACATCGAGTCCGCCGAACGTGTCGATGATGTGCTCGAACATGGAAAACGTGATGGAAACATAATTCTGAATGTCGAGCTGGAAATTCCGCTTGCCGTTCAGCGTGTTGATGAGCATACCAATGCCACCGTTGCTGTATGCCTTGTTGAGCTTATCGTACCAGCCCGATTTGTCGTTGATGTATGCCGCACCGTCGCGCATGAGCGAAAAGATACAAACGCGCTTTGTGTCCAGATTGCAGGAAATCAGCATCATGGAGTCGGAGTTGCCCGTGCTGTCCGCGTTCGCGTTCTCATCGCGCGGGTCGATGCCGACAAGCAGAATATTGATGATGTTCGCGTTAATCTGATCGACCGCGTAAATCGGCTGTTCCGAAGGCGAGGGCTCCGGCTCAGGCGTCTGCGTGACCTGCACCGCATCCGGATCCGGCGTAAAGAACAGCACCTGCTGCACCTCTTCGGTTTCCACGGGCTTTTCCACGATCTCCACCGTGTTGTTCTTCTGGAGCTTGCCGGAATAGTATTTGAACACGCCAAACACGCCAAAGCCGGCGGCCGCCAGCACGAGAAGCACGATCAGGATGATCATCAACGTTTTTTTCATTGAAACACCATCAGCCTTCCAAATATTTGCCGTGATCCCGCCGATACAGATATGCATCTGCAAGAAATCGACAAAATATTATATCACACCGTTGTGTCGGATTCAACAGATGTCGCTTTTTGTGTTTCGTCCGTCTCCTGCGGATCCGCGTTCTTCTCGGCTTCGGCGCGATTTTTCCGGATCTCGTGCAGGCTCTGCAGCAATCCGAGCGCGCTTCCCGCAAGGAACAGCGGGATACAGAGCCACGAAAACCCTTGAACGATATTGGGAACAATCAAAAGCAGGCTGCCCACGGCAATGCCGAGGATCGCAAAATAGGAAATGCGGTGAAACCGCACAAGCACATAGTGCATCAGAAAGATCAAAAGCGCAGCGGCGATCACAAACCCCACGCCCGCAAAGAACAGCGTGGGAATGTAGATCTCGGCGATCGCAAAGAGAATGGACTTGTACAAGCCCAGATACACGAGCAGAAACGACGAACTGAGCCCCGGGATCACCACGCCGATGGCAAGCACCGCACCCGCAAGCGCGGCAAGCAGCGGCGGCAGCGCATGTCCCGCCGTGGCCGCTGCCTCCGCCGTCGCGCTCGTATCGAGAAACTCAAAGAGCAGCACGAATAGCAGCCCGCACACTGCGGCTGCGGCGTCGCGCATACGCAGGCGGTGTCCGCCGCCTTTTTTCGTCTCCTCGTAGAGCGTCGGAAGGCTCCCCAGCACAAACCCGCAGAACAGCGCGAACACCTCTGCCTCATGCTGTTCGATGATGAGCTTCAGCACATTGCTCGTTAAGAGCACGCCGATCACGCCGCCGATGCCGAGCGGCAGCAGAAAGATCACGTTCCGCTTGATCCCCTTGAGCTTCAAAAGCTCACGGATCGCATTCACCATGCGCTCATACAATCCCATGGAGATGGCAATGACGCCGCCGCTTACGCCAGGCAGCACAAAGCCGATGCCGATCGCCACGCCGCAAAGGATTTTCACAAAAATTCCGTTCAAGCTATCGCTCCAGTTCTATGATCCGGCCTGTCCGGCCGTTTGCCTTCACATAAATTCTTCGTGTATAGTATACCATTGTTTTCGTCAGGAACCTATTACCGCAACATGAAAATTTCGTTAAGATTCTGTCGGTTTGACAGCATTGCGCCCGCATGTTAAAATCAGAACATCCTATATATCATGGCGGTTTTCGTGCGTTTCTGCCGTTTCCGCCGTCTGAGAGGCTGTTCCATGGAAAAGCGCGCGCGCCAACTTCCGAAAAAATACCGTCATGCGGTCCTGTCTCTGCTCAAGGCTCTGGTCTGCGCCGTTGTGATCGCATCGTTCATCACCTGCGTTGCGTTGTATTACCCGGAGTCCGATTTCCATTTCTGGGGGTACTGGGTGTTCGCCATCCTGTATCTCGTCGTGTTTCTCTCCATTGCGAACATGTACCGCTGTTTCAATATCGGCGTACTCCGCCGCCGTGAACTGACGTTCTCTTTCTGCATGGCGTCGTTTCTCACGAACTTTATCATGTATTTCGTGCTGTCGCTGCTCTGCAAATACATGATCGATCCCATCCCCCTGCTCGTCATGCTCCTTGCGCAGTGGATCGCGGGGGCGCTCCTGCTGCTGCTTGCAAACCGTGTGTTTTTCCTGCTGCGTCCCGTGCGCAAGGCGATCATGGTCTGCTCGCGCGATCTGCATGAAAAGGCCACGCTTGACAAATTTCTGAACATGCGTGACAGCTACCAGATCGAAGAGACCGTATCCGAGTCGCTCGGCTACGACGCGCTGGTCGATCGGATCTCCGGCTACAGCACCGTCATCACCGGAGAGATCGAAATGGGGCTTCGGCAAACGCTCGTGAACTTCTGCTTTGACAACAACAAGCGTCTCTTCATTCTTCCCTCCGTGCAGGATATTATTCTGCACAACGCCCACGAAACTTTTGTCGGCGACTCGGTGGTATATCTTTGCAAGAATCGGCCGTTTACGATCGAACAGCTTGCGGTCAAGCGGCTGATCGACATTTCCGTGTCGCTGCTTGGCATCATCGTGACGTCTCCCATCATGCTCGTGACCGCGCTTCTCATCAAGCTGCACGACGGCGGCCCCGTGTTTTTCCGTCAGGTCCGCTACACACGCAACCTTCAGAAATTCACGCTGATCAAATTCCGCAGCATGGTCGTTGACGCCGAAAAGGACGGCGCGCGCTTTACTACGGACAACGATCCGCGCATCACGCCGATCGGCCGTTTCCTCCGCAGGACGCGCATCGATGAGCTGCCGCAGTTTTTCAACATTCTGCGCGGCGAAATGTCGCTTGTCGGTCCCCGCGCCGAGCGCATTGAAAACGTGGATTACTACTGCGAGATGCTGCCCGAGTTTCGCTATCGCATGAAAGTAAAAGCCGGCCTCACCGGCTATGCGCAGATCTACGGCAAATACAACACCTCCTACGAAGACAAGCTGAAACTCGACCTGCTCTATATCGAAAACTGCTCGATCATTCAGGACCTGCAGCTCCTGTTCCTAACCGTTCGCGTGCTCTTTATTCCCGACAGTACAGAGGGCTTTCAGACGAAAACCATCGAAGAAATGGACACGGAGACGCAAAAGCAGCACGACGATCTGCAGCACACCGCGTAAAGCGCCAGCAGCAGTCCGCGGACGCATCGGACCGGCATGGGGGACATTCCCCGCATTGCCGGTCTGTTTTATGTCCGCGCCGGATTGTAACGGTGCTGTGACAATGCCGAAACGGCCGTGAAACATAGTATTGCGATCCCGTTAATTTCCGCGAAACTGCATTGACGCACTGTCTTTTCCCGTCTACCATGCAGACATGGAACGACAAACAGCAACAAAAACATATCCTTTGCGCAGAGCGCTGCTTCTGCTGTTATGCCTGTGCATCGTTTCCGGCCTGCTCGCCCTGGGTGTCAGCGGCTATGTGAAAGCGCAGGCGTCGAAACGCATTCTTTCTTTTGAGGACGCGCTTTCTCTCGACGCGGACTGCATTCTGGTGCTGGGGGCGGGGCTCCGCGGCAACGGCGAACCGAGCACGATCCTCGCCGACCGGCTGGACTGCGCGGTGGCGCTGTATGAGAACGGCGCAAGCGACCGTCTGCTCATGAGCGGCGATCACAGCCGTAAGGATTATAACGAAGTCTCCGCCATGAAAGCGTACGCCGTGGCGCGCGGCGTGTCCAGCTATCATGTCTTCCAGGATCACGCAGGGTTTTCGACCTATGAAAGCGTCTATCGTGCGCGCGACATTTTTTCCGCAAAAAAGGTCATCATCGTTACGCAGAGCTATCATCTCTACCGTGCGCTGTACATCGCCCGTGCGCTCGGTCTTGACGCCTACGGCGTTGCCTCCGATGCCCGCAGCTACGCCCGTCAGCCCTATTACACCGCGCGCGAGATCGTTGCCCGCTGCAAGGATTTCCTTTATACGCTGTTCCAGCCGGAGCCGACATACCTCGGCACGGTCATCCCCATTACTGGCAACGGAAACGTCACGAATCAGCTTCCCTGCTATCCGCTTGTGTGAGCGAACGAGGCATGTTAAAATGGGGAGTATCCGATTTCGCACCGGGTACTCCCAATTTGTATTTCGGAGGCAGGCCATGCTGCACACGCGAGCGCTTCCCTTTGTTCGGCCGGACGGGCGGACCGCAGCGGAATATACCTTTGAGACGGCGGGCGGCGCTCAGCTTTCCGTCATGGAATACGGTGCGCGCATCACACATCTCATTCTGCCCGCAAGCACACGAAATCCCGCGGTCGACGTCGTGCTGGGTTATGACGATCCCATGCGATACCTGTCTGATACCGCCTGCTTCGGCGCCGTGTGCGGACGCTTTGCGAATCGGCTTCGCGGCGCGGCGTTCTCGCTCGGCAGCCGCCGCTATTCCCTCGATGCAAACGACGGCGAAAACACGCTCCACGGCGGAACCTTCGGCTTTCATCGGCGGTTCTTTGACGTCTGCGCCGTTGACGGCGGACTGCGCTGCCATCTCGTGAGTCTCGATGGGGACATGGGCTTTCCCGGCACGCTCGATCTGACCGTGACCTATACGCTCACGGACGACGCCGTGCTCCGCATCCAATATGATGCGTTCTGCCCGGACGCAGATACGATCGTAAATCTCACAAACCACAGCTATTTTCGGCTGGACGACGCGGATGATGTTCTCGATCACCGGCTTTTCGTCAATGCCGCGTTCTATACGCCCGCGGACGCGGCGCTGCTGCCGACGGGCGAGATTCGTCCCGTTGCCGGCACGCCGTTTGATCTCTCCGCGCCGGTGCGTCTTTCCGCGCTTTTGCGTCCCTGTGCCCCCGCGCTTGCGGCGACGCAGGGGCTCGATCACAATTTTGTACTGCGCAAAGAAGCCCGCGATGCGCTGACTCTCGCCGCGGCGCTCATTTCTTCGGACGGCGGGCGGCGCATGGAGTGCTGGACGACCCGGCCCGGTTTGCAGGTGTATACGGGCAACGGGCTTTCGGGCGAAGTCTGCCGGGGCGGCCGCGCCTACGGGCCGTATGCGGGCGTCTGTCTCGAAACGCAGCTGTTCCCGGACGCCATGACGCACACGCATTTTCCAAGCCCGATCCTTCCCCGCGGTCAGCGCTGCCGGCACACGACCGAATACCGTTTCCTTGAAGAGGAGTAATCTATGAAGCGCATCTTCGCATGGATCCTTGCGCTGCTCGTTGCCGTCAGTCTGTTCGCCGGCTGCGATCTCAGCGAAAAAGACGTACAATTCATCAGCGATGTGCTGAGCGCCGCGCTCGAACAGAGTGGGAACGATACGGGCTCCGCACCGGAGAACACGCTTGCGGCTGCGCAAAGCACCGCTGTGCCGGACGCCGGACCGTCCGCCCCTGCCGGGACCGCAATCCCCGCAGCAACGGAAGCGCCCGAAGAAGAACCTCCATCCAACGTTGTTTACGGCGAACGATACGATACGCCCGAGGACGTCGCGACCTATCTCCACGCCTATGGCGAGCTGCCCTGCAATTATATCACCAAGGCCAAAGCGCGCGATCTCGGCTGGGACAGCAGCCGCGGAAACCTTTGGGACGTTGCATATGGCTACAGCATCGGGGGCGACCGTTTCGGCAATTACGAAGGGCGCCTGCCTGACGCGCCGGGGCGCAAATGGTATGAATGCGACGTCAACTACGACGGCGGATACCGTGGCGCGGAACGCATTCTGTATGCAAGCGACGGACTGATCTACTACACGGACGACCACTACAGCACCTTTACGCTGCTCTATGGGGAGGATTGATCGAACATGCTGCGCCTGTATCCGCTTGACGGACGTATGATGGATTCCAAAGATGCGCTCCATTCGCATCTCTACATGCAGTTTTCCCTGCCCGCCTACTACGGCAGGAATCTCGATGCGCTCTGGGACTGCCTGACGGAAAAAGAACCCGGCTGTATCCTGATCCAGCGCGCGGATGCAGCCGAAAAGTCGCTTCTGCTGCCGCTGCTCGGCCTGTTCCTCGACCTCGTCCGCGAAACGCCGGGCTGGTCGGTCCGGCTCTCGACCGGTTCGCCGGATTGCCACGAAAACGACGACGCCCCGCATTCCGGATCCGCATGCAAAGGGGATTGCGCGGCGTGCCAAACCTCCTGCGCGCAGTCCCAAGTTCCCGCTGTCCCTGTGGGTACGCCCGAGGAACGCAGGCCGCTCTCCTTTGTCGTGTTTGATTTTGACGGCGTCCTTGCGGACAGCGAACCGCTGCACCGCATGACCCACCGTGAGCTCGAACACGAGTTGTTCGGTGATCGCAAGGTCGCCATCGCCAGCAGCCGGCTCCGCGGCGGCTCCACCCGGCTGGTATACAAAATGGTCCTCGACGCCTACGGTGCAGCAGGCGATGTGGAGGAACTCTATGCGGAGCATTTCCGCCGCACGGCTGCAAAGGTGCTTGAATTCTTTCCGACACCCTCGGACGATCTGCTGCGCCTGCTCGACGGACTCGATGCGCGCGGTATCGGCTACGGCGTGTGTTCCTCCTCGCCGAAAAGCTATCTTGATACCATCCTGTCGGCTTACGGGCTTCTTTCACGCTTCCGTTTTGTTGTGAGCTGTGATGAGGTGTCGCAGGTCAAGCCCGCGCCGGATCTCTATCTCCTCGCCGCAAAGCGCGCGAATGTGCCGTTTTCGGAGATCGCCGCGATCGAAGACAGCCGAAACGGCGTTGCGTCGGCGCTTGCCGCGGGCATTCGCTGTTTTGGGTATCTGCCCCGCCCCAGCAGCCAGGATCTCTCGGAAGCAGAGGGCCCGCTGCACCGGCTTTCCGATCTGCTGAAATATCTTCCGGACTGACGGTTTCGTTTTCTTTCATTAGAAAAAAACAAAGCAACAGAGAATCACGGAAACGCATTGTTCTCCGGCGTGCAATACAAAACGGACGGTTCCTATGAAACCGTCCGCTTTTTGTGTGCGAAATGGATCGGTATGGAAAAGCATGCGTCCATCAAACCAACATCCCGCAAATGTCTTTTGTTTCTCTTCTTACAGAAAAGAAACCGTCCCCCCAAGGGGTCTGAATGGTTTGGCGTTGCTTACTCGGCAGCGGGTGCGCCGACCGGGCAAACGTTTGCGCAGTTACCGCAGTCGATGCAGGTATCGGGATCGATCACATAGGTGGGATCGCCTTCCGAAATTGCTTCAACGGGGCACTCGGCAGCGCAAGCGCCGCATGCGATGCATTCGTCAGAAATCTTGTAAGCCATGATGAACCTCCAAGGATATAGATTTTCCACTACATTATAACATAGGCTTTTCAAAAAGCAAGAACAAATGCGCTGCGCCGTATGGCAAGTTCTGCCGCTCCCGTTTCGGGTGCTATCCCGTTTCCCCGCGCATATGCAAAGCGGCGTCCGAGAGTTCCTCCCGAACGCCGCAGTCACGCGATCCTTCTTGTTTTGCCTGTTTTCCGCTTTACGCCTTTGGCGCTTCGGTTGCAGATACACCGCCGGTTTGCCGGTCTTCCCGGCTCTTTCCGCGATTTGCGCCGCCTCTGCGGCGCCGGCGCTGCACGGGCGGTTTGCCGCTTTCCGGCTGCGGCGTCTCCTTCGGCTTACCCGACGGCTGTTTTTCGCCGCTCGGCTTGGGCTGCCGTCTTCTGGGCGGCCTGCCCTGCTTCGGTTGATCGCCGTCACGCGGCTCGCGGTCCTGCTTCGGCTTGCCGTTTTCCGGCTTCGCCTTCTGCTGCGCGTCCGTTCCCTGCTCCTCTGCGGACTGCTTTCCGCCGCCGTGCCGTCTCCCGCCCCGTCTTCTGCGGCGCGGTTTGTCCTCGTCCGCCGGTTTCTCTGCGTCGGTCTGCTCCTTCGGCGGCTCGGGCGGGATGTACTCGCCGCGCAGCATCGTCTGCGCTTCCGGGGTGCGCTCGCGGCGCTCCGGCACGACAACGTTCTGCGGAAGCGGTTCCCCGACTTTCGCGAGTTGCGTATAATGGTAATCACGCACCTCGACCGTTCCGTCCGGCATCATCAGGCGCACGCGGGTACGCTCTGTAACGGCATTGTTCTCGATCACCGTGCCCACGCCGTCCGGCGTTTGGATCTCCTTGCCGGTCTTTGGCATTTTTTTCTTCATGTCCTCGTATGCCGCCTGCTCATACTGTAGGCAGCACATGAGACGGCCGCACAATCCGGAAATCTTCGTGGGGCTGAGAGAGAGGTTCTGTTCCTTCGCCATCTTGATCGAAACGGGATGGAAATCGCCGAGGAACGCTTTGCAGCAAACCGGTCTGCCGCAAGAGCCGAGGCCGCCCAGCATCTTCGCTTCATCACGGACGCCGATCTGCCTAAGCTCGATCCTCGTGCGGAACTGCGCCGCAAGATCCTTCACAAGCTCGCGAAAATCGACGCGTTCGTCTGCGGTAAAATAGAACACGACCTTACTGCCGTTGAAGGCGTATTCCACATCGACGAGCTTCATGTCGAGCTGGTGCTGTTCGATCTTCTTCTGGCAGATGCGAAACGCATCGCCCTCCTTCGCCGCGTTTTGATCGCGCATGCGGCGATCCTCCGCAGTCGCGACCCGTAAAATGGGCTTGAGCGGCTGCACGACCTGGTCGTCCTCCACCTCGTGAGGCGGCTGCGCGACCTCGCCAAACTCGGTCCCGCGCGCGGTCTCCACGATCACGCCGTCGTTTTCTTCGATCGTAAAGCCCGTCGGATCAAAGTAATAGATACGCCCGCTCGTCTTAAAGCGAACGCCAATGACCGTTGTCATGTATCCTTCTCCTTATTCATCAAACGTACCAGTACCGCGTCCAGCGTCATTGCCGGACTTGTGCGGTAGTACGCAAGGCTTTTCTGTGCTTCCAACACGGATTCTATCATACCCAAAATGCGTCCGGTTGTAAAGTTTTCCGCGATGCGCCGGGAAAGATTTTCTGATTCCGGGCTGCACGGCGCCGCGCCGCCCTCCGTGCAGATGAGCGCGTCACGCAGCACGTCCGCCCAGCATTCGAGCAGCAGCCCTGCGTTTTCCGCATCGGGCTTTCGCTTTTTCTGGCCGTCGGCCTCTGCGAACACGGGCTCTGCAATACGCTTCGCCGTCTCCTGAAACGGCAGCCGCGCAAACAACGCGTTTTCGAGCAGCTTCGCCGCCGTCTCGCGAAACGTGCGATAGCCTTCCGTCGCCCGCTCCTCGGCAAGCCCGCAAACGCCTCCCGACCAACATGCCGCAAGATAGGCGTTCTCCTTGGCGATGCCGCGCTGCTCCAACGCTGTCTGCACGCGCTCCACCGGCTCCGCGCCGAGTCTCCAGATGGCGCAGCGCGACCGGATCGTGGGCAAAAGCCCCATCTCCGCGCCCGTGAGCAAAAGCATGGTATTCTCCGGCGGTTCTTCCAGCGTTTTGAGCAATGCATTCTGCGCCTGCGGCGTCATGCGATGCGCATTCTTCAGCAGATACGCCCTTCTTCCGTGGGAAAACGATTGCGCGGCCGTACTTTCGATGAGCGCACGCACCTCGTTTACACCGATCGGCGCGTCGCCCAGCTCGATATAATCCGGACAGTTTTGCAGCCGTGCCGGATCTGCCTCTCCGCAGCAATACACGGCTGCGCATTTTCGCGCAAGCGCCGCCCGCCCGCTGCCCTCCGGCCCCGCGATCAGCAT
>HF985386.1 GCA_000432015.1 Clostridium sp. CAG:1024
CGCGGCGGCGCAGACCGCAGAGCGTGGGCATCCGCGGGTCATCCCAGCCCTTGACGTAGCCCTCTTCGACGAGGCGGCGGAGATACCGCTTGCTCATCATGGTGTTCGTCAGGTTCAGACGCGCAAACTCGATCTGGCGCGGCTTGTGCTCAAAGCCGCACTGCTCGACGACCCAGTTATAGAGCGGGCGGTGGGATTCAAACTCCAGCGAGCAGAGCGAGTGCGTCACGCCCTCGATCGCATCCTGGATCGGGTGCGCAAAGTCATACATCGGGTAGATGCACCACTTGTCGCCCGTCTGGTGATGATGCGCGTGCTTGATGCGATAGAGCGCGGGGTCGCGCATGTTGATGTTCGGGGAGGCCATGTCGATCTTCGCACGAAGCGTGCGCGCGCCGTCCTCAAACTCGCCGTTCTTCATCCGCTCGAACAGGTCGAGGTTCTCCTCGACGGTGCGGTCGCGATACGGGCTGTTCTTACCGGGCTCGGTCAGCGTGCCGCGGTATTCGCTCATCTCGTCTTTCGAGAGGTCGTCCACATAGGCGAGCCCCTTCTTGATGAGCTCGACGGCAAGCTCGTAGCACCGATCAAAGTAGGAGGAACCGAAGCGGAGCTGATCCCAATGGAAGCCCAGCCATTCGATGTCGTACTTGATCGCATCGATGTACTCGACGTCCTCCTTGGTCGGGTTCGTATCGTCAAAGCGCAGATTGCAGCTTCCGCCATACTTTTCCGCCATGCCAAAGTCGATGCACAGCGCCTTTGCGTGGCCGATGTGCAGATAGCCGTTCGGCTCGGGCGGGAAGCGGGTCTTGACGCGCGGCTCCTTCGTGCGCATATCTTCTTCAATGAACTCCTCGATGAAGTTCTTGCTGCGGACTGTTTCCTCCATACAAAATTCCTCCATTCTAACTGAATAATATTATCGTTAAAAGGGGCGCTTTGTCAATCGCAGCGGGCTGTTTTGTGAGGATTTTCTGCCGCGGCGTGCGGTTCCGGATCGCATTCCACCCTGCTGCGCGCGCAGGATGCGACGGGAAGCTCCAAAAACCTTCGATAGCAAGTGAAACCTACCGCGTCATAAAACGCGAGCGCGTCTGCGTTGAATTCCCAAACGTCCAGTTCCATGCGGTCAAAGCCCAAGCGCTCCGCCTCGGCGCGGAAGAAGTCCGTGAGCGCCCGGCCAACGCCGCGGCGGCGGAATGCGGCGTCCACGCCGATCTCCTCGATGTGATAATACCGGCGTGCACGGTTGTACGGCGAGGCGGGGCGCACGATATATTCCACGATCGCAAAGCCTGCGACTGTGCCGCCGCAAAGCGCGACGATCACATCGGCATCCGCGCTGTCGAATTTTTCGTAGACATGCTCCCGCAGCGCCTCGCAAAAGTCCGCGCGGAAAATATCCGGCCGCCCGGCGGCGTGCAGCGCGCTCACTTCTTCGCGCAGTGCATTGACGCGTGCAAGTTCTTCCCGCATTGCGCGGCGAACGATGGTCTGTTTCATAGATCCTCCCGGAAGTGTTGTTTCTAACAGGATACAGGATAAGAGCGTATGCGGGCTGCGCCGAAAACCGGCGTATACGCCTCGGGGGAGAAAGCCGCAGCTCGGAAAGAAAAGAAGGCAAGAGAAAGCCGCTTTGGGGCGTGCGGCTTTCACCGCTTCTCCGAGACGCGGCGGCATGCAGCGCAAAACGGACGATCCCTATGCGAACCGCCCGTTTTTCCGTTTTAAGCAGGATGTGCGGGAAACCGCCTGTTTTGGAGCATCATCTTTCCCGCAATGTCGTTTGTTTCTTTTCTTCAAGCAAAGAAACCGTACCCCGGAAGCTTATCTGTAGAACGTGTTTCCGCCGATGAACTCGCGCAGCACGGACGTCGGGGGGATCTCGTCCTCTACATTTGCCTCGAGGAAGTAGTTCAGGAACTTGACGATGCTGTGGACCTCTTCATAATACGGGCTGTCCGGCCGCACATTCATGAGAAGAGGGAAGATGTGCTTTTTGAGCACCGCGGGCTCATATACGAGCGCCGAATTGAAGATGGCGTCCGCCTGCTCCTGATACGGGAAGATCCAACGCTCCTCACCGCGCCGCACGCTTCCCCACATGGAGAGCGTGTGCTCGATGGATGCGCCGCGCGTTTCATAGTCGCGGACGATGCGCCGCAGCAGCCGGATCTCCGTGGTCTGAATGCGGTTGTGATCGTCAAGATTCAGCGTCGTGAGCGCGGAAACATAGAGCCGGAAAATGCGGTCGCGGTCGACGGACGGCGGCAGAAGCGCCGGATTCAGCCCGTGCAGCCCCTCGATGACAAGCGGCGTGTTCTCATCGATGCGCAGCGTGCGGCTTCCGTCCATCACGCGGCGCTGCTTGAGAAAGTCGAACCGCGGAAGCTCGACGGTTTCGCCGTTCAACAGCGCGGTCAGCTGCTCGCCGAAGAGCGCAACGTCGATCGTGCGGATGTGCTCCAGATCGATCGTACCGTCCGGCTCGAGCGGGATCTTGTCGCGGTCGATGTAGTAATCGTCGAGCGAAAGCAGCACTGGCGACTTACCGTGAACGCGGAGCTGTGTGCAGAGTCGGTTGGCGCTCGTGGTCTTGCCGGAGCTGGACGGCCCTGCGATCAGGATCGCGCGTGCATCCCGTTCGACGATCTCGTCCGCGATACGGGCGTATTCCTTTTCGTGCAGCGCCTCGTTGACGCGGATGAGCTGACGGATCTTGCCGTCGCGCACGAGGTCGTTGAGATCGGCGACGACGGAGCAATGCATAAGCTCGCCCCAGTCCGCACTCTTTCGGAAGCCCGAGGAGAGCAGCGGCTGCGGAGAAAACACGGCCGCGCGGTTGGGATCCGCCGGGTCGGGCCGCATCAGCACAACGCCGTCCGCCGTATGGTGCAGCGAAAACACGGACGCATAGCCGGTCGAGGGCGCCATTTCGCCGTAGAAGTAGTCCTCGTAATCACCGTAGGCGTACACGTCGAAATACGGGAATGTGCGCCACTCGAGCAGGCGGACCTTATCCGTCTGTCCGTCCTCGGCAAAGCGGTCGATCGCATCCTCGATGTCGAGCCGCTGGCGCTCGAGCGGATAATCCGCTTTGACGATCCGGCGGCACTCGGCTTCGAGCTTTGCCGTGTCTTCCGCGGTGATGGCGGGGATTCTGCGGACGGAGCAGTACACGCCCTGCCCCACGGCGTAGTCCACATGCACTTTGGCCTCGGGATACAGGTTCCGCACCGCGAGCAGGAACACGAACAGCATTGTGCGCTCATAGACGCGCTGGCCGCGGGGGTCGCCGTAGCGGAGGAGCGTGACCCGTCCCTTGGCTGCACGAACGGCGCGGCGCTTTGCGCGCGGGTCGTTCTCGCTGCGTCCCACACGAATGGGGACATAGCGGAGCGTGAAAGTCTCGCCCGCGAGCTGGGCGGCAAGCGGACGGGTGGCAAGCTCGTTCGTGTCGAGACCGAGCCGCCGCACAACATCGAGCAGTGATTCGCCCTCCTGCACCTCGACGGGGATGTTGTCGATGAACAGTTCCATAGGTTCCCTCCCATACAAAGAGAATATCGGATGAAAAACGCGGCGGCCAGGACGGAAAGCACCGAAACGGGGCGCAGCGTCCGCCCGCTGCAAACGAAAACGCGGTCGCGATACGGAAAGCGCCGCAGCCGCCGGGCCGCAAAACCAATCATGACAACAGCGGATCGCCGGGCCCGCGCCCGGAAGCGGACGCGAGGCACGCCCGCCGCGTCCTAAATACAGTCTCGAAAACTATATGCTGCCGTTTGCGCTGCAAAAGGCATCGGCCTCAGCCCCACAGGATCGAAAGCGCGGGGACAATCTGTTTTTTCCGGGAGATCACGCCCGGCAGGAAGGTGCGGTGGTTCGTCACCTTCACATTGAACGCCTGCTCCACCGTCTCCGTATCCCCGACGACGATCAGCTCCGTTCCTTCCCGCAGAACGTCAGTCAGCATGAGCAGCAGCAGGTCGTAGCCCTTTTCCTGCCGCTCCTTTTCCATGATCTCCACGAACTGATCGCGCACGTCCTCCACGCCGACGGAATCCAGACAGGTGACCTGCCCGATGCCGAGAGAATGCCCGGCGATCTGGAAGCGCTTGAAGTCCGAAAACAGCATTTCCTTCGGGTCATGCGTCGAGAGCGACACGGAGAAGATCTCCTTGCCGAGCTGTTCGAGCGATACGCCCGCATGCCGCGCCATGCGCTCCGCCAAAATACGGTCGCGCTCCGTGCAGGTCGGCGACTTGAACAGGATCGTATCCGACACGATGCCGGCAGCCAGCAGCCCCGCGAGCTTCCGGCTCGGCATGATGCCGTTTTCCTGGAACATGGCGGTCACGATCGTGCAGGTGCTGCCCACCGGCTCGTTTCGCACATACACCGGCGCGGCGGT
>HF985387.1 GCA_000432015.1 Clostridium sp. CAG:1024
CTTTCTAGAAAGAAAAGGAAGTCGAAAAGAAAAGAAGGGGGAAGGGAGAAGCGGAATTCACAAAAGATTCCGTTGAACATTTGCAAGAAGTAGGGTACAATAATGGCATCATGTGGAAAGGTGGTAACAACCATGGAAGAAGAACGGGATGTCGTCGTATTCTCCGATGATGAAGGCAACGAGTTCGAGCTTGAGGTCATCGATTATTTTGATCACGAGGACCAGGAGTACGCCGTGCTCATGGATACAGAGGACTGCGACTGCGAGGACGAAGAGTGCGAGCATGAGACCGAGGTCTATATCATGAAGGTCGTCGTAAACGGCGAGATGGAAGAGTTTCTCCCCGCCGATGAGGACAAGATGGAAGAGCTCATCAAGATCGTCGAAGACCGTATTGCGTCCTGGGATGACGAGGACGACGAGTGCGAGTGCGGCTGCGGCTGCGAAGAGCACGAGCATGACTGCGGCTGCGGCTGCAAAGAAGACTGATCGAACGATCGATCGCTAAAAAAGAGAACTCCGTATGACTCGGTCATACGGAGTTTTTTCGTGCGATCACCACCCGGCATCAGCCGACAATGTTCTGCATCCATACGTCGGAGCGGACAAAGAAATAGCCCATGAAGCTCTTCAGGATCTCGATGGACTGACAGACCGCAAACAGCGGCAGGATCGGGAGCCCGGTAAAACGCGACAGCACAAAGGCGATCGGTACGTTGACCGCCCAGACGAATACGCTGTCAAACAGGAATGTAACGAGCGTTTTCCCGCCGGAACGCAGCGTAAAGTATGTTGCGTGCGTAAAAGCGTGGAAAGGCATGATCGCAGCGGAGATCAGGATCATGCCCCCCGCAAGCCGCCGCACCTCGGCCGTCGTATTATAGAGCCGCGGGAACAGCGGTGCCACCCCGGCCATGATTGCGCCGACGAGCAAGCAGCTCGCCACGGAAAAGGCGATGAGCTTGTTGTCCGCGTCGCGCGCCTCGCGCATCCTTCCCGCGCCGAGCAGGTTCCCCACAATGATGCCGATGCTGCTGCCGAGCGACATGAACACGATGTTGAACAGGTTCGTGATCGTCGAAGTGATATTGACAGCGGCAACGACCGCAAGCCCGCGCAAAGAGTAGCACTGCGCAAGCGTCGTCATGGCCATGGACCAGAGCGCCTCGTTCACGAGCAGCGGGGAGCCCTTGACTGCGACCTGCCCGAGCAGCGCAGAGGGGACGCGCAGCGTCCGGTACAGACCGACGGCGAACGGATTGCGTTCGCGGTTTCGATGCGTCCATGCGATCACAATGCCCGCCTCCACGATACGCGAAAGGATAGTCGCGATCGCAGCACCTTGCACGCCGAGCACAGGGAACCCGAGCTTGCCGTAGATCAGCAGATAATTGAACACAAGGTTCACAAGCACGGCGACGACGCCCGCCTGCATGGGCAGCTTCGTTTCGCCGGTCTCGCGAAGCGTGCTCGCGTAAGCCTGCACGAGCGCAAAGGGAACGAGCAGCAGACGCATGAGCGAAAGATACTGCTTGCCATAGAGAAGCGTGGCGGCGAGATCGCCCGATTCGCTGCCCTCATGGAGAAACAGACTGATCAGCGGCTCACCCCAGAATGTGAACACGACCCCGGCCGCAACGGACAGCACGAGTGCGAGCCAGAGCTTGATGCGCAGGATATCCCGCACGCCGTCGCTGTCGCCCTTGCCGAAAAACTGTGCGCCGAAAATGCCCGCGCCGGACACGCCGCCGAACACGCAGAGATTGAATACGAACACGAGCTGATTCGCGATCGCCACGCCCGACATCTGTTCCGTGCCGACCTGTCCGACCATGATGTTATCGAGCAGACCGACAAAGTTCGTGATGCCGTTCTGGATCATGACGGGAACGGCAAGCGCAAGAACCATGGAATAGAAGGCTCTATCGCCGATAAATTTTTTTTTGAAGTTCATAGTTATTCCCCATCGTAAAAGAAGCCCCGGCCATACGGACACCGGGGAAGAAGCAGCGCTGAACGGGAACGAAGGAGGTCAGTCCTCCTCGCGCTTCCGATAGAGCACAAACTTGCGGCCGATGCACTGGATAACTTCCGAGCCCGTTGCCGCGGAAAGCATTTCCGCTGCGTCGCGGGCGGACAAGCCTGCGGTCTCAAGCACGGAGAGCTTGATCAGCTCCCGCTTTTCAAGCGCAGCGTCAACGGCCTCGACCATGTTGTCCGAAATATCGCCCTTGCCGATCTGAAAGATGGGCGTGAGCGTGTTTGCTTGTTTGCGGAAAACCGCGCGTTCTTTGCCAGTCATATAGGAATCCTTTCGTTATGTTGCGATCGATTCAGATGGACGTGCGCCACAGCCCGTGCAGATTGCAGTAGGCGTAGCAGGCGACGGGCAGATCGTCCGCAATCTTAAACTCCGCCTGCGGCACCGCATCCTCGCCGAGCTGCATCCGCTTCCATTGGTAGCCCTTGACCGTTTCGAGGCAGATCCACTCGATGAAGTGCGCCTCGGTCATTTCATGCGGTTCGATGCCGACGCGGCAGGTGAGCTGGTCGCCGCCGATCTCCACATAGGGCAGATGCCGATCGAGCGAGGCGACAGCCGCATTGGGCGTGAGCGCGCACATGGGCTCGCCGCAGCACAGGGGCCTTGCGCCGCGGCGCAGCTCGGACAGGATCGCGCCGCAGTGCGCGCAGCGGAAAAAGGTCAGCGTCTGTTTCATGGACAAATTCCTCCTTCAAATCTTGCGTTCCATACCGCGCGCCGGGACAGGCCGGCGTCAGTCTACAAAGTCAAATTCCCAGCCGCCGAGGCAGATGGTATCGCCCTCGCCCGCACCCATTTCCCGAAGCGCGGTGATGATGCCGTAGCGGATGAGCAGCTGCTGGAAGCGCCGCATGGACGCCTCGTCGTTCGGATCGGTGGTATCGAGCAGCCGCTGCACGTCGCCGCCGGATACGACGTAAGCGCCGTCGTCGGCTCTGCGCTCGATGGTGAAGCCCTTTTCATAGGCGGGGCCGACGTCCAGCTCCTCCTCAGGGTATTCCAGCACGGGCGGCAGCTTATCGAGCGTCTCGACAAGGTGGTCGAGCAGCGCGTCAAAGCCCTGCACCGTCGCGGCGGACACAGGGAAGCTGCGATAGCCGCGTTCGGAGAGCGCAGACTGCAAAGCGGGCAGGCGCTCCGCAGCGTCGGGGAGGTCGGTCTTGTTGAGCGCGACGACCTGCGGCAGCTCCGTGAGCGCGGGGCTGAATTTTGCAAGCTCCGCATTGATCTTCTCAAAGTCATCGAGCGGGTCACGGCCCTCGCTTCCCGCTGCATCCAGCACGTGCACGAGGATGCGCGTGCGCTCGATGTGGCGCAGGAAGTCATGTCCGAGCCCTGCGCCCTCCGCCGCGCCCTCGATGAGACCCGGAATATCCGCGAGCACGAACGGGCGGCCGTGCCGCGTGGCCACGCCGAGGTTGGGCGTGAGCGTGGTGAAATGATAGGCTGCGATCTTTGGCTTTGCGGCGGTCAGCACGGACAGGATGGTGGACTTGCCCACGGAGGGCAGGCCGATGAGCCCTACGTCCGCGATGGTTTTCAGCTCCAGCTCGACCTCGCGGTCCTCGGTTTTCTGGCCGTCCTGTGCAAAGCGGGGGCTTTGACGCGTCGGCGTGGCAAAGCGGGCGTTGCCCTTGCCGCCGCGGCC
>HF985388.1:0-1841 GCA_000432015.1 Clostridium sp. CAG:1024
ACCGTCACCGCCTGTGCGTCCTCGACAACGTGCGCATTCGTCAGAATATAGCCGCTCTGGGAAACGATAAAGCCGCTGCCGCTGCCGTAGATCGCCATCATCTGCTTGCCGCCGAACGACTGCATCGTATAGTTTACCACGCCGACGACCGAGGGCGACACCGCCTCGAAAATCGCGGGGATCGGGTTATCCTCGTTCGCGAGCACCGGCGACTGGCCGTCGAGCGCCGGAACTTCGCGGTCGTCCGGCTTTGGAGACGCCGTCGGATTCGGATTGGGAATCGCCGTCGGCGCCGGTGTCGGCTCCGCCACCGGATATGTTTCCCCGGTTTCCGGCAGGATCGCGATCACATCGCTCGCAGGTGCATTTCGAAACACAGAAACCGCTACAAGGCTCGTTGCGATCAACACGCCGAGCAGAACCAGCACGAGCACGCCGAACCCGCCCATACCATGTTTCTGTTTTGATCCGCTCTCATACGCCTTCCGATATTCATTGAATTCCATACCGTTGTCTTCCTCCGTCCTGTTGTTGCTGCCGTTTTGGAGAGGGCGCGCGTTTCAGAGTGAACGTAAAAGTGCTGCCCTTCCCCTTCGTACTCTTCAGTGTGATCCGTTGTCCATGCTGATCGATGATACGCTTGACGATTGAAAGTCCAAGTCCCGTTCCGCTCTGCTTTGAGGGCGTGTGCGCCTTCTCCACTTTATAAAAGCGATCGAACACATGCGGGACATCCTCGGTGGGTATGCCCTGCCCGAAATCCTGGATGCTTACATAGACTTCCCGCTTGAGCGCATAGGTTGCAATGCGGAGCTTTCTGTCCTCCGGTGAATACTTAATCGCGTTGTCTATGAGGTTTCGAAGGACCTGCGATATCTGCGCGGGATCCGCTTCAACGTAACACTGCTCCTGCGCGAATTTGATGTCCACGTCCATGCGACGCTCCGAAATGCGCGCTTCAAACGTGATCAGCGTTCTGCGGATCAGTTCGTTGATATCAAATATCTCCAGCTTGATCGCCGTTTTCCCGGACTCGATCCTTGCAAGATCCAGCAGATCGTTGACCATCGACGTCATGCGGCGCGTTTCGGAAAGGACGATATCGATATACTTTTCGTATTCGTCCGGTCCGATCGTCCCATCCTGCATGGCCTCTAAGAAGC
Source organism: Clostridium sp. CAG:1024 (assembly GCA_000432015.1). Lineage (GTDB taxonomy): Bacteria > Bacillota > Clostridia > Christensenellales > CAG-138 > CAG-1024. The sequence continues at coordinate 1,164 of HF985388.1, forward strand.
CACGCATCGATGTCAAGGGCGAGCGAAGCTCATGGCTCACGTTTGCAACAAAGCTGCGCCGCGTCGCCTCCAAATCTTTGAGCTGATCCGCCATTGCGTTGAAGCTCAGCGCCAGCTGGGTCGCTTCCTCCGTATCCGAGATCGGAATGCGTGCATTGTAATCGCCTTTGCTGTACTGCTGAACGATCTCGTTGACCTCCATGAAGGGCTTTGTGAAAGCAGTCGTCGTATAGTACACCGCAATGATCGCGACAAGCAGCCCGACGACAGCGATCAGTCCGATCTCTACCGCAACGGATCTGGTATCTTCCTTCACATCGGATATATCCGTATGGAACAGCACGACATGCGTAGCAACATTATTCTGTGTCAAAAGCGCGCAGCTCGTCAGCACCGGAAGATCCGATACGCCATGGAAATACCCCGTTGTCTGTTTTTGCCCGGACGCGATATAGGCGATCAGCCGTTCAAGCTCGCCCTGGGAAAGCGCGCGCCCTGCAAGCGTGCGCCACTTCTCCGCCTGATAATAATGCGACCCCGTCCCGTCAACTGCGTATATGTCGATCAGGCCGTCATAATGGCGCGCAATGACCGCAAGTTCGAGGTCGGCTGCCTCCCGCGTAAGCTGCCCCTGCACAACGGCGGTCTCGACCGCGCCGATGCTGCGCAATTCCTGCT
>HF985388.1:1876-9031 GCA_000432015.1 Clostridium sp. CAG:1024
GCCTTGCCCGCATATTCTGCCCGTGCAGCAACGTGACAACCGTTACGCCCAGAATGACGATCAATCCGAGCGTAACGGTCAGGTACGTCGTAAGCATACGGGAAAATAGCGTTTTCAGCAGATCTCTGCGCATGGATCTCCTTCGTTATTGTTGTTCGAACTTATACCCGACGCCCCAAACCGTTTTGAGCTGCCAGTCATGGTTCTCGCCGAGTTTTTCGCGGATCCGCTTGACATGTACGTCCACGGTTCTGGAATCGCCGAAAAAGTCGAATCCCCAGACCTGTTCAAGCAGCTGCTCGCGCGTGAACACCTTTCCGGCATGGGACGCAAGAAAGTACAGCAGTTCGATCTCTTTCGGCGGCATTTCCAACTGCCGGCCGTCGAGAATGACTGCATAGTTCTCAAGGGACACCGAAAGCCCCGGCAGCGAAATGGAACGTTCCGGATCTGGCGGCGCGCTGCGCCGCAACACGGCCTTGATGCGGGCGATCAGTTCCTTTGCATCGAACGGCTTTGCGATATAGTCGTCCGCGCCGAGTTCCAGACCCTGCACGCGATCCCCTGTGTCGCCCTTCGCTGTCAGCATAATGACAGGCGTTTCGCTCTCCATGCGAATGTCGTGCAGCACGGCCCATCCGTCCCTGCCGGGGAGCATGACGTCGAGAACGACGAGCGCGGGGCGTGTCTCATGAAACGCCGCGAGCGCCATTCCCCCGTCTGCACACGTCTCCACGGAGAATCCCGCCTTTTTGAGATATAGCTCAATGATCGCAAGGATATTCCGGTCGTCATCGATGACCAGAATGGTATTGTTCTCCATTGATTCACCTCCAATGCGTCTTTCGCGCACGGCATGATGCAAAGCACCCGATGTACGATGCCGCTGCTAGGATATTGTAGCATATTGCCGCGCGTTTGTAAAAGCCCCAGCTGCGGCAAACCGTTGTACGCGTCATTACTTCAGCGTCACCACGGTTACGCCCGCATCACCCTCGCCATATGCGCCGATACGATAGCTCTTGACACGGGGATTCGTTTTCAAAAACGCCTGCACGCCTGCACGAAGCGCGCCCGTACCTTTTCCGTGGATGATGGAGATCTCCGAAATCCCCGCAAGCGAAGCGTCGTCAATAAAGCGATCGATCTCAACGCAGGCCTCGTCGACCATTTTGCCGCGCAGATCCAATTCGAGAAAGCTGCGCTCTGCATCATGCAGGGAGATCTTCATGCTCGTTTCTTTCGGCTGCTGCTTCTTCTTTTCCACGGGCCGCAGATCGGTAAGCGGGACTTTCATCTTCATCACGCCCGTCTGAATCTGGACCTCGCCGCGGCTGTCCGGCGCTTTGAGGACGTTTGCCTCACGGTCGATCGACAGCACGCGCACGCGGTCGCCGGGGGCAACGGTTTTCGGGACGGGTGTTGTGTCCTCCGTGCGCATGCGCACCTGCTCGAGCAATTTTTCTTCGCTCTTTCGCATCGCGTCGCGCGTATTCTGGATCGCACGTTCCAGCACCTTCGGATCGAGATCCTTGACCGAACGCAGACTCTTGATGAGCGTTTCCATTTCCTGTCGTGTTTCCACGACGACCTTTCGCGCGTCCTCGCGTGCTTTCTGCCGCAGCTCTGTTTTTTCCGCGTCGAGCCGCTGTTTCTCCTTTTCAAGCGATGCGCGGATGCTTTCTGCCTTGTGCTGCTCATCGAGCGCCGTATTCTTTGCAAGTTCCGCAGCCTTGCGCGCTTCCTCCGCCCCGGCGATCACGTCCTCAAAGGCCACGTCTTTCTTCTCGAGAAATTCGCCCGCGCGTTCGATGATATCTTTCCGAAGTCCCAGCCGTTCGGATATCTCAAACGCATTGGATTTCCCCGGAATACCGATATGCAAATGGTATGTCGGGCAAAGACGGTCAACGTCAAATTCCATGCTCGCGTTCTGCATCCCGGCATGTGTGAGCGCAAACGCTTTGATCTCGCTATAGTGCGTGGTCGCCATGGTGCGCGCGCCCTGCTTGTACAGCGCTTCAAGGATTGCCTGCGCAAGCGCCGCGCCCTCGACCGGATCCGTGCCTGCGCCCAATTCGTCAAGGAGCACGAGCGAATGGTCATCCGCCTGATCGAGGATACGAACGGTATTCGTCATATGCGAAGAAAACGTGGAAAGCGACTGTTCGATCGACTGTTCATCCCCGATGTCCGCAAATACTTCATCAAACACGGACAAACGCGTCCCGAGCGCTGCCGGCACGAACATGCCGGACATAGCCATGAGCGAAAACAGGCCCACGGTCTTCAGCGTGACCGTCTTTCCGCCCGTATTCGGTCCGGTGATGATCAGCGTTGTAAAGTCCTCGCCAAGCCAAACATCCACCGGTACGACGGTCTCCTTTTGCAGCAGCGGATGCCTACTCTGCACGATACGAAGACTCCCATCTTCATTCAGCTCGGGCCGAATTGCTCGCATATCGCGTGACATAACGGCCTTTGCAAAGATCACATCCAGCTTTGCAAGCACCGAGAGGCTGCCCAACAACTCATCCGCATAGGGATCGACGAGCGCAGTCAATCCAGCAAGGATACGCCCGATCTCCGTTTGCTCCTCGCTTTGCAAGCGTCGGAATTCGTTTCCGAGCTCTACCGCGGCCGCTGGCTCGATAAAAAGCGTCTGCCCGCTTCCGCTCGCATCGTGGATCAAGCCCTGCACCTGCGCGCGGTGCTCCGCTTTCACGGGCAAGGCGAACCTCCCGTTCCGCACCGTGATGATCGGCTCCTGCAAATACTTCTGATAGGTCGGGCTCTTGATCATGTTGTTGAGCTTTTCCCGCATTTTCTCGTTTGTCAGGCGCATCTGCCGTCGGATTCGTGCAAGTGCGGGCGAGGCGTTGTCCGCGATCTCATCCTCAGAAAGAATGCAGCGCGTGATCTCCTCTTCCACCGACCGATGCGACGAAAGGCGGTTCGCGAGCACGGAAAGCAGCCCCTGTGCATCTCCGTCCTGCAAGACCTCCCTCGCACTGCGGCTCACCCGCAGGCACTGCGCGATTTGAAGCAGCTCGCCCGCGGACAGCGTCAGCGCAGCATGGATCCTGCGCAACGTATCCCGCATGTCGGGGAAGCCCTCTATGGGGGTTCGCCCCGTGCGCCGATAAACGGACTCCGCCTCTTCCGTCTCCTGCAGCATCCGTTCTGCCGCCGCAAGGTCGGAAACCGGATGCAGCGCATTCGCTTCCTCCTCTCCCATCGCGGAAGCAAGATGCGTTTTAAGGATCTCCAATATCTTATCGTATTCCAGTGTGTGCAATACTCTCGCGTTCATAATATTTCTCCCGAAAACATAGTACGCCCCCGCCCGTTTCGCCGGGCAGGGGCTTGAATCTCTCTGGCTCGTTACAAGGAGTGCATAAACCGTTCGATGCGCTCAAACGCACGGCGAATGTCCTCCTGCGATGTGGCATAGCAGCATCGGATGAATCCCTCGCCCGCCTCGCCAAACGCATTGCCCGGTACGGTCACGACCTTCTCCTTCGCCAGCAGCGCGTCGCAGAACTCCTCGCTCTTCATGCCTGTGCTTTGGATGGAAGGGAACACATAGAACGCGCCTTCCGGTTCGTTGCAGGTCAATCCGAGCGCGTTGAAGCCGTCGATCATGATCCGCCGGCGTTTGCCATATTCCTCCACCATATAGGCCGTATCAGAGAACCCGTCGGCAAGGCCGTATTCAAGCGCTGCGATACCTGCGATCTGTGCAGGCGTCGGGGCGCACAGCATTGTCAGCTGATGTACCTTGCGCATGGCGGCAATGATGGGCGTGGGGCCTACCGCATACCCAAGGCGCCACCCTGTCATGGAAAATGCCTTTGAGAATCCGTTCAGCACGATCGTGCGCTCACGCATTCCGGGCAGCGACGCAAGAGAGACATGCCGCTTTCCGTTATATGTCAGCTCCGCATAGATCTCGTCCGTGATAACAAGGATATTCGTCTCGCGAATGACCTCTGCGATCGCTTCGAGATCCTCCCGCTCCATGATCGCGCCCGTTGGATTCGACGGAAACGCGAGCAGAAGCGCCTTCGTCTTCGGTGTGATTGCCGCACGCAAAACATCGGCGCGCAGACGGAACTTATCCTCCGCATAGGTGTTGACGCGGACGGCAACGCCGCCTGCAAGATCGACAGCCGGAATATAGGAAACATAACTCGGCTCATGAATAATGATCTCATCACCGGGATTCACGATCGCACGCATTGCAAGATCGATCGCCTGACTTGCGCCGACGGTGATCAATACGTCGTCGATCCCCTCATATCCGCGAATGTCGAAGCGTTCGTCGAGATACCGCAGAATCAGTTCCCGAAGATACGGGTCGCCGGAATTGGAGGTGTATGCGATCCGCCCCGTGGACAGCTTTTTGAGCGCAGCCTGCCGGATACGCTCGGGCGTTGCAAAGTCCGGCTCACCTACGCCGAGGCTGATATGCGTTTCGTCCAGCAGATCAAAATACTTACGGATCCCGGAGGGCGGGATCTGCTTGACGACGGTTGAAATGTATCCTTCGTATTCCATAATACTACAATTCCCTAAAATAGATTTCCCCGATTGTAACACGAAACGCCCGTGCTCGTCAATGCTATATGATATACAAATGGCGGCGCCGCGCCATGCTGCCTGCTATGTACGCGTGCCGCTTTGGCTTTTCTTGCAAAAAGCGGCCCGCGTTCATTGCGCGGGCCGGTGCCGAATGTCTTTCGGACGATTGTTATTTGTTCATGTTGTTCTGCGCATACGCGATCATGCGCTTGACCATCTCGCCGCCGACAGAACCCGCCTCACGCGAGGTCAGATCGCCGTTATAACCCTGCTTCAGGTTGACATTCAGGGAGTTCGCGGCTTCCGTCTTGAGGCTCTCGAGCTTAGACTTGCTCTCGGGAACCAAAGCACCGTTTCTTGCCATTGTGGTTTCTCCTTTCCGATAGATTTATGCGTTAAGTGAATTACTGCATGTTGTTTTCCGCATACGCGATCATGCGCTTCACCATTTCGCCGCCGATGGAGCCCGCCTCACGCGAGGTCAGGTCGCCGTTGTACCCCTGCTTCAGGTTGACGTTCAGGGAGTTCGCAGCCTCCGTCTTCAGACTTTCCATCTTGGTCTTCGATTCGGGAACCAATGCGCCGTTTCGTGCCATCGTGTTCACCTCCTTTTTCGGATGTGGTACTAATTTGCGCAGATTTCGACCGTTTATGACTGGAAATTTATACTGTATATGCTGAAAAAAACGGTCAGTTTACACAAAGCATCAAAAAATCGATCGTTTCTGCAGCAGGCGCATTTCAAGGTCTCGTCGAAAGCGAAACCGTCTGGACGCTGCTCGACCGCAATATAATGAAAACGCCGACACTCTCGGAGTATCAGCGTTTAAAACCATAGAAAAGCGTTCACTGTGCTTTGCTAATCGCATCAGTTCATGGTAATGCTGTCAAATACCGCCGCATAGCGTCGGAGCGCTTTGTCAAGAAATGCATTGTTTTCCGCGTTCGGGACGGTCATGATGTCTTCTGCCGCCGTCTTCGCCTCTTGCAGCAATGCGACATTGCCGGCCATCGACAACCCTTCTGCGTCTCCGTCGCCATGCTGGCGCGTGCCGAACAGATCGCCGGCTCCACGCTGTTCGAGATCGCGCTCCGCGATCAAAAAACCGTCGTTCGTCTCTGTCAGCGCGGCAAGCCGTTTGAGCGCCATATCGCCGCTGCTTCCCGGCACGAGAAAGCAATAGGACTGCATGCTGCCGCGTCCGACTCTGCCGCGAAGCTGATGCAGCTGCGCAAGTCCGAACCGATCCGCGCCTTCGATGATCATGGTCGTTGCTTTTTCTACATGTACGCCGACCTCGATCACGGTCGTCGTCACGAGCACGCGGGTTTTTCCCTCGCGAAACGCTTCGATCGCCGCGTTTTTTTCCTTCTCCTGCATCCGCCCGTGCAGCAAACCGAACGCAACCTGCGGATAGTCCTTTGTAAGCTCTTGTAAGAGTTCCGTGACGCTCGGGCCTTCTGCTCCCTCGCTCGGTTCAATAAACGGGCAAACGACGTACGTCTGAAAGCCGAGCGCAGCCTGCCTTGCCACATAATCGTACATATCGCGTCTGCGCCGCTGGGGAATGCAACTTGTCTTTACAGGTTTACGCCCCGGCGGCACTTCATCCAGAACGGATATGTCAAGATCCCCATACAGCAGGATGGCGAGCGTTCTGGGAATGGGCGTTGCGCTCATAACGAGCACATCCGGGCGCGTGCCTTTCTTTTCGAGCACAGCTCGCTGGGTCACGCCGAATCGATGCTGCTCATCCGTCACAACAAGGCCAAGGCGCGCAAAACGCACGTTTTGGGAAAGAAGCGCATGTGTGCCGACCGCGACGAGCGCCGTACCGTCTGCGATTTTTGACAGTGCGGCATCCCGCGACGTTTTCTTCATATGGCCGGTCACAAGGCAAACGGATGCGCCGAACAGCGCATGCAGCGTATCATAGTGCTGCTGCGCAAGAATCTCTGTCGGTGCAAGCAGCACACCCTGGTAACCATTCGCTGCTGCGACGCAAAGTGCGTACATGGCGACCGCCGTTTTCCCTGAGCCGACGTCGCCTTGTATGAGACGATTCATTGGAACAGGGCTGGCCATATCACGCTCCAATTCATCCAAGACACGCATCTGCGCCTTCGTAAGCGTGAACGGCAGCTTCGCCATATATCGCTCCCGCACGCCGTCTGTAACAAATGCGACTCCCACGCTCCGTTTGCGATCCAGCCGCTGCATTTCTGCCACCACAAGATAGCTCAGCGCATTCTCGAATTCCAGCCTGCGCCGCGCGGCGGCGATCGACTGCTGATCCAACGGAAAATGGACGTTGCGCAGCGCCTCGCCAAGCGGCATCAGCTCATATCGAATGCGGATCTGTTCGGGAAGCGTCTCATCGATCTTTCCCTGTTCCGCTTCGAGTGCCTGCTGCATCGCATCCCGGACGATGCGCTGTGTCAGTCCGCGGCATAGCGGGTACACCGGCACAAGGCCCGGCAGGGCATCAAGCAGCTGCGGGTTTAGTATTGTTAGGCCGCGCGCTCTGTCGATGCGTCCCGCTGCGATAACGGTTTGCCCCGCGCAGACCT
>HF985389.1 GCA_000432015.1 Clostridium sp. CAG:1024
ACGCAAAAGCGCGCCGGGGGTTCCCCGGCGCGCCGCCGTTCCGTTCTGCGCCAACGCTCAGCTCGGGTCGACCTCGATCTCGTTGTACCGCTTCAGCGTGCTGTAGAAATCGAGCGAGCGCGAGTAGCCGCTGGCCGACTTGGCCGCGATCGCGGAGACACGCAGATTCTCGAGCGCCTCCTCGAGCTGCTCGGTCGGTTCGCTGAGATAGTTGCTCTCGCCCGCAAGATACGCCTCCGCCGCGCGCTCTGCGGAAGCCTTTAGGGACCGTACCTTGTCGTAGTCATGCAGGAAATCGTCATAGCCGCCAAGCTCCTTGACGTATTTTTTCAGCGGGTGCGTCGTTGAAATGTACCGCTCCGCCTGCAGATCGTTCCAGAAATAGTAGGCGTAGGCCATCTTGCAGTCGCGGTATTCCGGCACATCGACGCCGTAGACCTCCTTGATGATGGAAACGCGCTTTTCCTGATCGGTAAAGCAGAAATTCAGCTTTGCAGACTTCTTCGATGACCAGATACCGTCCGTGGACCACATCCGAATATTATCGCTCGGCATGTCGTAGGCGTAGAGCGCCAGCGCCGCCGTTTGCTCGAACGAGCAGTTCGTAAAGAGCTGTCCGTCAAAGCTTTGGAGAATGTCCGGGATCTTCAGGAGCATCCCCTTGTCGCGCAGCTGGTTCAGGATCGCAACGAGCATGTCCTTCTGCCGGTTTACGCGCTTTCCGTCGCCCGTTTCATCCACGTCAAGACCGCTCGCGCCCTTGCGAACGCGCAGATAATCGAGCACGGCCTGCCCATCCATGTGCTGCTGCCCCGCTTCATAGGTTCTGCCCTGCATGGTGAAGGACACGTCGAGATTATAATCGACGCCGCCGATGGCGTTGACCAGTTCCTTGACCGCGGGCATGGTGACCGCATAGTAGTAATTGATCGGAATATCGCCGAGCATCCACGAGCAGGCCTCGCAAACCTTGTCAAAGCCGGCGCTGTTGACCTTATACTTGCCGTTCGCGTCCTTGATCCATTGTCCGTTTTCGTCTTTTTCAAACAGGCCGCCGCCGCAGTCGAGCGATGCGTTCAGCTTGTACAGACCCTGCACGCCGGGGATCTTTGCGTAGGTGTCGCGCGGCAGGGAGATCATATCCACGGTCTGCTTGTCAAAGTTGATCGCAAGCACGATCATCACGTCCGCATGTTCCGCTGTGGAGCCGCCGGATTCGAGCCATTCCTCCGTGAGCCGCTCCTCGGAGTAGTCCACGCCCACGAGCAGAACGTTCACGATGTTCTGCATCATGGATGTATCTGCCTGCTGCTTCAGTGCGTCATAATCGCCCGACGCGGGCGTCGCTGTGACAGCGGCCTCCGCGGGCGCGCTGCTCTCGGGGGCGTCCTGCGCGGGCGTTTCGGCGGGCGCTTCGGTCGTCTTGGGCTGCGAGGTGAAATAGGACGCCGTGTTGTGCCTGAGATTTCTGTAATAGAAAAACCCGCCGAGACACAGCGCAACGAGAAGCGCGATCACGGATCCCCAGATGATCAGTTTTTTCCGGCGGGCTCTGCGGCGCTTTCTTCTCCGGCGCTCCGCCCGCTCTGCGTCCGTTCTGGGCCTGCGACTCTCTTCCATAAGCCGTTCCTTTCTGTATTTGACAAATTCTGTTTCATTATCGCGCGAAACTGTATCCGCGCCGTGTCTTTGCTGTAATCTCTTTGTGACAGTATACCACAAATCGTGCGAAGCTGCGAAGCGTTACCGGACGCCCCGTGCATCGTCCGCCGAATATGCGGTGCAGAGCGCTGCGAGCGTTTCCGGGGGCAGCGTTTCCGCACGGACGGCGGGGTCGAGGCCGGCCTCTGCAAGCAGCGCGGACATGCGCCCGTCCCGCGGGAAGTTGTTCGCGAGCGTCTTTCTCCGCATGGAGAGCGCTGTACGGGAAAACCGCAGCATCGCGTTCGCCGCGGGGAGGGCTTTCAGCGCGTCGTCGTCCCTGCGCCGGAGCAGGATGACCGCGGACTCCACATCCGGCTGCGGGTAATAGCTGCCGGGCGGCACGGAAAACAGCCGTGCTGCTTCATAGTAGAGCGCGGACAGGATCGCGACCGGGCCGTAGACCCGATCGCCGGGTGCGGCAAAAAAACGCGCGGCCGCTTCCTGCTGCACCATGAGCAGCAGCACGCGCGGCAGCATGGGCAAAAACTGTTCCGCGATCGGCGTTGTGATGTAATAGGGCAGATTCCCGCAGAGCGCAAAGTCCTCGCCCTGCATGAGCGCGCCGACGTCCGTGCGCAGGATGTCGCCCGTTACGACCGTGAGGCGT
>HF985390.1:0-2299 GCA_000432015.1 Clostridium sp. CAG:1024
GCCTACAACGGAGCGTGCTTTCCGGCGCACATCGACCGCATGTCCAACGGCATCCTCGGCGTGCTGGGCGTCCTGCCGGAGAGCCCCCGCTTTACAACGCTTGAGCTGAGCCTTGCCGCGGATGAGAAGGTGTATGCCGGGCGGCCCGACTGTGCCGGCAGACGCTTTCTTCATTCAAGCGATGCGCACCGACTGGACGCAATCTCCGAGGGCGCGCATACGCTCCGAATTGCGGACACGCCCTACAGCGGCGATCGTGTGCGGCGCGGACTGATCGAGCTGCTTCGGAAGGGGAAGCTTTGAGGGGGATCCCGCTGCCTTGCGGGGCGGCGGTTTCAAACGGAAGTAAAACACGGCTCGGGCGGCGTTCGCCGGGGGCCGACGGACGGTTTTTTACTACCTTTCTTTATTTGAGAAGAAGGGGGAGGGGTATGAAGGAACTTGCGCTGAACATCCTTGATATTGCCAAAAACTCCGTCAAAGCGGGTGCCGCGCACATCGGAATCTCCATTGTGGAGGAGGGAGCGCTCCGTACGCTCACGATCCGGGACGACGGCTCCGGCATACCGGAGGAGATGCTCCGCACCGTAATGGACCCGTTTACGACCACGCGCACTACGCGGCGGGTCGGCATGGGGCTGCCGCTGCTGAAGGACGCGGCGGAGCAGACGGGCGGTCGCGTTGAAATCCTTTCCCGGCAGGGCGAAGCGCACGGCACTGTCGTGACCGCGACATTTTTCACGGACAATATCGACTGCGTGCCGATGGGCGATCTTGCAACCACCATGGTCACGCTGATCCAGGGCAGTCCGGACGTCGATTTTGTCCTGACATACAGGACTGCCGCCGGCGAAAAATCGCTCGATACCGCGGTCATGCGCGAGATCCTCGGACAGGAGGTGCCGCTTAACACGCCCGCGGTGCTCCTCTGGATCCGGGATCAGATCGACGCGCCCTTTACGCCCGGAGAGGAATGAAGCTGCGTTCAACGAGGTCATCGCACCTTTGAGGATAATCCCAATGACGTAAGAAGAAAGGAACGGAACACAGTATGAAATCTTTGGAAGAATTGCAAGCGATCCGCGACCGGATGAAGGGGAAGGTCGCCCTGCGCGAAGGGCTCGGCGATATTCGGATCGTCGTCGGTATGGCGACCTGCGGCATCGCTGCGGGCGCGCGGCCGGTCCTCAACGCCTTTGTCGAGCAGATTGAAGCGGAGGGACTCGGCGGCAAGGTGATGGTTACGCAGACCGGCTGCATCGGCATCTGCCGTATGGAACCCATCGTCGAGGTGATGGAAGCGGGCAAGGAGAAGGTCACCTACGTTCACATGACCGCGGAAAAGGCCAAGCGCGTCGTTACAGAGCATATCAAGGGCGGAACGCCGGTCTATGAATATACTATCGGCGAAGCGCAGAAATAATTGGAGGTAGCCCATGATTCGTTCTCATGTACTCATTTGCGGCGGTACCGGCTGTACCTCGTCCGGCAGCCCGGCGATCCGCGAACACCTGGAAAAAGAGCTGACCGCACACGGCCTTGCCGACGAGATCAAGGTCGTGCAGACGGGCTGCTTCGGCCTGTGCGCACTCGGCCCGATCATGATTGTGTATCCCGAGGGTACGTTCTACAGCCGCGTCACGGAGGAGGATGTCACCGAGATCGTCGAGGAGCATCTGCTCAAGGGTCGCGTCGTCGATCACCTTGTGTACAACGAGCCCGCCCCGGGCAACGCAAAACACGAGGTCGCGTCGCTGTCCGATACGGGATTCTACAAGACCCAGATGCGCGTTGCGCTCCGCAACTGCGGCGTCATCAATCCCGAGGACATCGAAGAATATATCGGCATGGACGGGTATCAGGCGCTCGGCAAAGTGCTCACGAGCATGACGCCGCAGGAGGTCATCGACCTCATGAAAGCCTCCGGCCTTCGCGGCCGCGGCGGCGCAGGCTTCCCGACCGGCATGAAGTGGCAGTTTGCCGCGAACAACGCTTGCGACACCAAGTATGTCATCTGCAACGCCGACGAGGGCGACCCGGGCGCGTTCATGGATCGCTCCGTGCTGGAAGGCGACCCCCACGCTGTGCTCGAAGCCATGGCCATCGCAGGCTATGCCATCGGCGCGCATCACGGCTATATCTACGTCCGTGCGGAGTATCCGATCGCGGTCAAGCGTCTTGAGATCGCCATCCGCCAGGCGCGCGAATACGGAATGCTCGGCAAGGATATCTTCGGATCCGGCTTTGATTTTGATATCGATATCCGACTCGGCGCGGGCGCGTTCGTCTGCGGCGAGGA
>HF985390.1:2393-11443 GCA_000432015.1 Clostridium sp. CAG:1024
TGTTCCAGCAGCCGACCATCATCAACAACGTTGAGACGCTTGCGAACATCCCGCAGATTATCGTGAAGGGACCCGAGTGGTTCGCCTCCATGGGTACCGAGACCAGCAAGGGAACGAAGGTCTTTGCGCTCGGCGGAAAGATCGTCAATACGGGCCTTGTCGAAATCCCGATGGGAACGACGCTGCGAGAGATCCTCTTTGACATCGGCGGCGGCATCCCCAACGGAAAGAAGTTCAAGGCCGCGCAGACCGGCGGCCCCTCCGGCGGCTGCATCCCGGCGCAGCACCTCGATACCCCCATCGACTATGAGAACCTGAAGGCCATCGGCTCCATGATGGGCTCCGGCGGACTCATCGTTATGGATGAGGACAACTGCATGGTCGACGTCGCGCGCTTCTTCCTCGAGTTCACCGTGGACGAGAGCTGCGGCAAATGCACCCCGTGCCGTATCGGTACGCGCCGTCTGCTCGAAATGCTCAACAAGATCACAGAAGGCAAGGCCACGCTCGAGGATCTCGATAAGATGGAAGAGCTTTGCCACTACATCCAGAAGAACGCGCTCTGCGCACTCGGCCAGACCGCGCCGAACCCCGTACTCTCCACGCTGAAATACTTCCGCGACGAGTATGAGGCGCACGTCGTCGAGAAGCGCTGCCCGGCAGGCGTCTGCAAGAAGCTCCTCCGCTATGAGATCGTCGAGGACAAGTGCAAAGGCTGCACCGCCTGTGCAAGAAAGTGTCCGGTCGGAGCGATCAGCGGCGCAGTCAAGACGCCGCACAAGATCGACCCGCAGAAGTGCATCAAGTGCGGCGCTTGCATGGATACCTGCAAGTTCGGCGCGATCATCAAGAAGTAAGGAGGCCTACCGATGGAAAACGTACATGTGAAGATCAACGGGATCGAAGTCGAGGTCCCTGCAAACTATACCATCCTGCAGGCCGCGCATGAGGCGGGCATCCGCATCCCGACCCTATGCTATCTGAAGGACATCAACGCCATCGCCGCGTGCCGCATCTGCCTCGTGGAAGCCACGGGCGTGCGCGGCCTCGCCGCTGCCTGCGTCCAGCAGGTCGCGGACGGCATGGAGGTCAAGACCAACACGCCGGAGCTGCGCAAGTCGAGAAAAACGACGCTGGAGCTCATGCTCTCCAATCACCGCATGGACTGCCTCTCCTGCGTCCGCAGCGACGATTGCGAACTGCGCCGGCTCGCGCATGAATACGGCGTCGATCAGTATAAGTATGTCGGGAACGAAGAACTGCCCAAGGCGGAAGAAGCGGCCGCAGGCGCGGTCGATTCCCCGCGCATTCTCCGTGACAATTCCAAGTGCATCCTCTGCCGCCGCTGCATCGCGGTCTGCCAGAAGAACCAGCATGTCGCAGTGATCGGCGCGAATGACCGCGGCTTTGAAACGCACGTCGCGAGCGCGTTCGATATGCCGCTCACCGAGACGCCCTGCGTAAACTGCGGCCAGTGCGTCGCGGTCTGCCCGACGGGCGCGCTGCGTGAGCGCGACGACACGGATAAGGTCTGGGAAGCGCTTCAGGATCCGACAAAGACCGTCGTGATCGCGCCTGCGCCGTCCGTGCGCGCGCAGATCGGCGAGTGCTTTGAGTATCCGATCGGAACGAACGTCGAGGGCAAGCTCGTCGCGGCCATGCGCCGTCTCGGCTTTGACAAGGTGTTCGATGTGGATACCGCAGCCGACCTGACCATCATGGAAGAGGGAACGGAGCTGCTCGACCGTCTGAAGAACGGCGGCGCGCTGCCGCTGCTCACCTCCTGCTCGCCCGGATGGATCAAGTTCTGCGAAGAGTATTACCCGGACATGATCCCGAACATCTCCTCCTGCAAGAGCCCGCAGGGGATGTACGGCGCGATGATGAAGACCTATTACGCTGAAAAGAACGGCATCGACCCGAAGGATCTGTTCGTCGTCTCCGTCATGCCCTGCACGGCGAAGAAGTTTGAGATCGGCCGCGACGACATGAGCGCTGCGGGCGAGGGCATCCCGGACATCGACGTTTCCCTCACAACGCGCGAGCTTGCCGCCATGATCAAGCGCGCGGGCATTCGTTTCCGCGACCTGCCAGACGAGCAGTTCGATCCTGCGTTCGGCATCGCGTCCGGCGCGGGCCATATCTTCGGCGCGACCGGCGGCGTGATGGAAGCGGCACTTCGCACCGTTGCGGAGATCGTGACCGGCAAACCCTTGGAGAACGTCGAGTTCCACGAAGTCCGCGGTCTCAAGGACATCCGGGAGGCCGAGTACGATCTCGCCGGCACCAAGGTGCGCGTTGCGGTCACCTCCGGTCTCGAGAACGCGAAGAAGCTCCTCGACATGGTCAAGTCCGGCGAGAAGCAGTATCACTTCATCGAGGTCATGGCCTGCCCGGGCGGTTGCGTCAACGGCGGCGGCCAGCCCCACCAGAGCGGCGATGTGGGCAACTTTACGGACCTGCGTGCAGAGCGTGCCAAGGCGCTGTACAGCGAGGATGCGGGCATGAGCCTGCGCAAGAGCCACGAGAACCCCGTCGTCAAGGAGCTCTATGAGACCTACCTTGAGAAGCCCGGTTCCCACAAGGCGCACGAGATCCTGCACACGAGCTATGTTGCCCGCAAGGTGTATTGATCGCGCATACTGAATCGATGGAACGCCCCGTCCCGGCGCATTTGCGCTGGGGCGGTTTTTTCTGGGGGAAACAAAAACAGCCCGCCGGCGGCGGGCTGTATGGCGCGATGAAGGCGTTATGTCGGCGCTCCGTCGCCGGATGGCGCTGTTTTTGACCAATCGGAGGTATCCAGCACAAGATCGGCGCGGTCCTTCGGGTCGAACGAGGAAAAATAAGCGGCTTCAAGCGGCAGCCAGAGCGACAGGAAACGCTCCGCTCGGGATGCGCCTTCCCGTGCAAGCAGCCGCTGCCGCTGCACGGCGGGATCGACCGTGAGCAGGATGCGCCGGTCGTACAGCTCCCACAGCGCCGGGTGCAGGGAATAGCTGCCCTCGACGATGACGCGCGGATGGAAGGGAACGATGCGCGCATCGAGCAGACGCCGCGCACCGCAGTCAAAGCGCCGGAGCCGGACGTCCGCGCCGCGGGTGAGCGGCAACAGCACTTCCGCACGGAACCGCTCGTAATCGACATTGCCGCCGGGCGCTGCAAGCCGTTCCGCCGTTCGCTGCTCCGGCCGCAGGAAAAAATCGTCCATATGGAACACCGTAGCGGAAAACCGCTCCGCAAGCTGCGCAGCAAACGTCGATTTGCCCGCGCAGCAGTTGCCGTCAATGGCAAGAATCCAGCGCGGCGCGGCGTTCAGTTCTTCGTACAGCTGTGATAGCAGCATGACCTGCGGTTTATGCAGCTGTCCGCCGCCTGCGGCAGCAATGCAGAATCAGTCCGATGATCAGGCCGACAAGCGCGGGACAGAGCCAGCCGAGCCCCTCCCGGAACAGCGGGAGATATGACGTGGCGGCTTCGATCACGCCCTCCAGGTGCATTGCAGCAGATGCGGATCTCGGCAGCGCCTTTACAAAGTCCAGCAGCGCCGCAAGGAAGGTGAACGCCGTAACGGAGACATAGACCGCGCGGTCGTGGCGGAAGAAGCGGCCGAACAGGCCGAGCAGGATCAGCGTGATGGCGAGCGGGTAGAGGAGCATGAGCACCGGCACGGAATAGTCGATGATGGCGCTGAGCCCAACGTTTGCGATGAGGAAGGACACGATGGAAAATACGATCGCCCACACGCGGTAGCAAGGCCCCTTGGGGAACAGTTCACAGAAGGTCTCCGAGCAGCTCGTAACAAGGCCGATGGAGGTCTTGAGACAGGCAAAGGTCGCGATCGCGGCGAGCACGAGCGCGCCCGCACGGCCGAAGTAATGGCTTGCAATCAGGGAGAGCACCTCGCCGCCGTTTGCACATTCGATGCCTGCGCCGCGGCTTTCGGTGCCCACGATGGTCACGAACACATAGATCACTGCCATAATGAGACAGCTGAAAATGCCGGACTTCGCTGTGCAGACGGCTACCGCCTGCGGTTCTTTTACGCCGAGCCCCCGGATAACGTTGATGATCACAATGCCGAACGCAAGGCTTGCGAGCGCATCCATGGTGTTGTAGCCGTCAAGAAAACCGGTAATGAAGGCGTTGTCCGCATAAGCGCCCAGCGGCGCAAGCTCCGAAACCGCGGCCATGGGCTTGATCAGCGCCGTGACGACAAGAACGCCGAGCAGCACAAGGAACACCGGCGTGAGAAACTTTCCGACATAGTTGAGAATCTTCCCTGGCTTCAGTGAGAATAACAGCACAGCGGCAAAGAACAGCAGCGAAAAGATCGCGAGCGCGACCGGCTGTTTCTCCGGCGGGAGCAGGCCGGAAACCGCAACGGTGAAGGGAACGGTGGCGCAGCGGGGAATGGCAAAGAACGGCCCGATGGACAGATACAGCGCGCAGGTGAAAGCAATGCTGTAACCGCGGCCGACCTTGCCGGACAGTTCTACTAAGCCGTCGCTGCGGCTGATGCCGATCGATGCAACGCCGAGCAGCGGGAGACCCACGGCGGTGATGAGAAAGCCTGCGATCGCGCTCCAGACATTGCTGCCTGCAAGCTGCCCCATGTATACGGGGAAGATCAGGTTGCCCGCACCGAAGAACAGTCCGAACAGCATGGTCGCGATCAAAAGCGTTTCGTTTGTAGTCAGTTTTGTTTTCTCTTTACATTCCATTTCTGTGTTTCTTCCTTTGTTTTTACGGACTGTCCGAAAACAAGTCCTTATAATAAGCTCGGCAGCTCCGAGAGTGCATCAAGAATCGGCGCGCCGCAGCGCTCCAGCTTATCGCGCGTTTGGTGCCCGCACGAGAGCAGCGCCACGCGGCAGCCCATCGCCGACGCGACCTCATAGTCGTGATCCGTATCGCCGACGAACAGAACGCTTTGCGGCGCGATACCGCTCTTTGCAAGACAAGCTCTGCCGCGCTCGACTTTGCTGTGCGCAAGATTATCCTTTTGCCCAAGGATCTCGATGAAATAGCTGCGGATACCGAACAGTTCGGTTTCGATGTCGAGCCGCTCCTGCCCCGTGGCGGAGAGGATGCGCTGCGGAATCCACATGCGCTTTACGGTCTCCAGCGTTTCGAGCGCGCCCTGCTGGAGCGTGCAGCCGCCGACCGCCGCCGCATAGCGCGCGATATAATCCACTGAGATCGCCTCATAGGATTCCGTTTCAAAGGTGTATCCCATGTCGCGGTAATAGTCGATCACGGGAAAGCGGAACAGCCCGCGATAGGTATCAAGATCCGGGAGCGGGGCCATGCCGCGTTCGCGCCGCATCGCATTTGTGATCTCAAAACAGCAGGCGGTGTCGTCGAGCAGCGTTCCGTTCCAGTCCCAGATGAGGAGTTTTGTTTTTACCATTTGTTGTAGACCTTTTCTGCAAAGCCGAGGAAGTGTGACAGATACAGTTCCGTGCCGTCGTCCAGCAGCGCACGGCCGTCAAAGTAACCAAATACCTGGTGCTGATCCGAGCAGATGAGCTTGACGTCCGTGCAGGAAGCACGATCGAGAATGGGCGTAAACTCCATTTCAAAGCGTCCGTCGCAGGAGGTGAAGGTCCAAGGCTCGAGATAGCGTTCCCTGCCGTCCGCGTCCATCGGAATGTTGAAGGTCAGCCGGTCGAGCTTGTGCGCCTTGCCGTCCACAAAGAGCATGTTCTCGCTGGCACGGCTCGTGTCGCCGAAGCCGTAGCCGATATTGAAGCCCACGACATGCTGTGCGATCGCGCCCTGCGCCGCGCCCCAGTACCAGGTGTTTTCATATGTCCAGACGCCGCGCCCCCAGTCGAGCAGACCGAAGGACTTTTTCGGTTCAAAGAAATATCGTTTGCCGCAGTACAAAACCTCGCCCTCGGCGCGCATACCGATGATCTTCTGATTGTAATAGAACGCGGTCTTTTTTTCCGGGAACGGGGTCGCAATGACCATGGAATCCTCCGGCTCGTCCGAGAGCAGCAGATCGCAGGCAAAGGGCAGGCCATCCGCGAAGCTGTCGATGCTCGCGACCAGATGCCGCTTGCCGTTTTCGTGCGTATAGGAAAAGGACGCGCCCTTGAGCGTCTTGTGGACATCGCCCTCTTTGGAGGACGCGGGGAAGCCCGTCCTGCCGAAGGGAAGCCAGAACATGGGGGAAACGGTCGTTTCCTGGCGGTTTTCAAAGTCGAGGAAGCTTGCGGAGACCAGCCCCATATAGGAATTGTCTGCGATGGTCAGCGCAACGCCGAAGCTGTCGTTGTAAATCAGGTAGTAATCCCATTCCTTGATGCGGCTCTTGCCTGCGCGAATCGCTTTGCGGTCATAGGTTTTGACAAGGCTCGTCGCGTAGCCTGCTTCACAGAGATGCCCCGCCGCATCGAGCAGCGGACCTTCGTTCAGCTGATACTGTTTCATGCCATACCTCCTCTGATCGTGTGCGGCGCATCCCCGCCCGCCATATTCCGCGAAGCCAGCGAAACGGGCGGCCGGACGGGATTTTGCCGGATAGAAACAGTATATCGGAATTTGGCGGCAAGGGCAAGCAGGAACGAAAAAGCGGCGGTTGTGAAAGCGGTTCTGACGGACAGCAAGATCAGCAGGGGCTTGTATGGCGCGCTGGGCTATGAGGTTTCAAAGCTGAAAAAGACGATCAGCGCGGAGGTGTCGCGGGGCATTGCGTCATCGCTCGAAGTGGTCAATTGCCGCTGCACTTCAAACACAAGGGCAAAATGGGCTTTGGATGAAGATGAGCTGGAAACGCTGAAGGAACGCGCCACGTTCTTTGGAGCTGAAGAGTAACAAGCACCATGCCACCGCATGGTCTTTTTTCATGCCTTGAAAGGAGTGATGCGCATGTGAAAAAGATGGAGTTCAGTAAAAAGCTGCTGATTGCCGATGATGCGATCCTTGCCTTGA
This sequence comes from Clostridium sp. CAG:1024, assembly GCA_000432015.1. Taxonomy (GTDB): domain Bacteria; phylum Bacillota; class Clostridia; order Christensenellales; family CAG-138; genus CAG-1024. The sequence continues at coordinate 9,336 of HF985390.1, forward strand.
TGGTAGCAGCGTTCTTTGTGTTCAACCTGAACGGACACGACACCGGGAACTGCTCTATTGTGGTCAGCGCGTGGATTGCGCAGGTCGCGATCAGTACGGGGGCTTACTACTGGAAGGCCAAAGCCGAAAACCTTGTGAAGCTTCCCCTGCTCCTTCTGGTTGAGTTGCCGAAGGACATAAGGACATGCGGGAAAGAGCCAAGCTCGTACCCACAAAAACAACAGCGGCAGGAGACGCGCACCCGCCGCTGTCGAAATGTCGCTTTTACGGTCAGCCGGCCGCAAACTCCAGCGTCTTGACCTCCGCAAAGCCCGGAAGCGAAATGACGGTCAGGCGCGTGCTCGAGCAGATATAGAGCATGTCGCCGATGAACAGACCGCGCAGGTTTTCGCCCCAGCCGCCGCTGCCGGACGCCAGTTTTCCCTCCTGCGTAAAGCCTGTCGCCTCGTCATAGGAAAACACGTAGTAGCAGTCGTCCGCGGGGAAAGCGATGATATTGCGCTTTGCATCCACAAGAATGGATTTGTGGTTATAGCCCACCGGCGTCCAGTCCGCTTTGAGCAGCTTTGTCGTCAGTTCTTTGACGTCCGCCTTGTCGCTCGTGTCGAACATCGTGAGCTTAACGCCCTGCTGCCATCCGGTGTTCTCGTCTGCGTCATAGCCGACGCCGAGCAGCCGACCGTCCGCGTATACATGCAGATAGGAGGAAAAGCCCGGGATCTTCAGCGTGCTCATCACAGCCGGCTTTGCAGGATCGGAAAGATCGACCGTAAACAGCGGGTCGGTCTGCCGGAAGGTCACAAAATATGCGATATCGCCGTCAAACCGGACGGATTTGACCTCCTCGTCCTTGGCCAGGTTTTCGAGCGCGCCGAGCGGTTCGAGCGATGCGTTCAGGGTGTACAGGCAGTTGTAGCGCTCATCCTCGTATTCGTAGGTATCGATGCCGTCGGTGTAGATCTTTTCCGTGTAGTTGTCCACGGTCGTCACGATGCGGAACACGCCCTCGTATTCGTCCATGGAGAACTGGTTCAGCAAATGGCCGTTCAGCGTGCAGTCCGCGAGCTTTTCGATCTGGCCCTTGTCGAGCGAGAAGAGCACAAGGCTCGTTCTGCTGCCGCTCTTTGTGATCTGGACATTCTTGCCCGTCTCATCCGGCGCAATATCGCCCGTTTCCGAAGTCCAGTCGCTTGCCGCAAGGAGCATGCGGTCGCCGCTGCAATAGATGCTGCCGCCGTTGCCCAGCACGGCCTTGACCTCGTCGATGGCGTCGGCCTGCTGCATGTCGATGCTGCTCACGATCGTGTAGCAGTCGGTAAGGCCGCGATCCGGCACATAGATGTTCGAAACGGCGACGGTCTCATAGCTGCCGTCGCGCCAGGTCGAGGGCGCAAAGCTCACGGGGACGCCCTCCATCACGTTCCAGACATATTGCGTCGTCACGAGATACAGCACGCCGTCCACCATGCGCGAGGAGAGGTAGTAGCCGCTCTGCCCGAGCGTTTTCTTGAGCTTCGGGCGCGCCGGATTGGATACGTCGTAGAGCAGCACTGATGTTTGATCCTGATAGAACTGGCGGTCCTTTGTGAGAACGGACGCGCTGCCGCTTGCAAGGATCGCGACGCAGCCGTTTTGCAGGAACATTTCCTGCGTGCCGTAGTAGGCCGCGCTGAAAGCGTCCGCGGCGGCATAGGCTGTTCTGGAGAGGATGCGCGTGTTTTCGCCGTCCGCCCGTGCGATGATCAGCTCCTCGCCCGTGAGATAGTAGATGTATTGGCCGTCGGTCTTGATGATGTCCGCCTCATCGACGCCCTTGACCTGCACGTTCGTCTCGGTGTAATCCTCGCCGCCCGCGCCGTTCATTTCGCCGACAGGCTTTGCCGCGAGTAGCTTTTCACCGCCATTATCCATGGCCGGTTCCGCGGGGACCGGGGCTCCCGTCTCCATGGGCTCAGGTACGGCGCCGGAGGTGTCAGCGCCGGAGGCAAGGTCGCGCATATGGGGATTGCGCGTTTCCATGAGCAGCGCGTAGAGCTCGTCGTAGTCGTTCAAAACAAGCATGCCGTTCGTATCCCCGTCCTCCGCCGCGCGCGTTTCGGCCACCTCGG
>HF985390.1:11563-14015 GCA_000432015.1 Clostridium sp. CAG:1024
ATCGCGCCGTAGCGGATAAAGGCGCGCCGTGTCCTCAGCGGTTCCGGGGGCGCCGCTTTTCTTTTGATTTCCATGAGCAATTCCTTTCTGGCATGAAGCCTTTCGTTGTCACGCCGATACTGCTCTTCAAACATCCTGGTATTCCCCTTTCAACTGGTCGTGCAGCATACCGCGTGCACGGAAAAGACGGGATTTGACGGCCTGCTCCGTGCTTCCGACGAGCTTTGCGATCTCGCGGACGGAGTAGCCCTCATAGTAATAGAGATGGATCGCCGTGCGGTAGTCGCGGGGCAGCGCCAGCACCGCGGCATACACGTCGGTGTGATCCTCCATCTCGGTCAGCACGTTATCCCGCTCCGGAACGGTATGTCTGCGCCATGCCGAGGTGGCGAGCGTCTTGGTGCAGTTGATTGTGACACGGATCAGCCACGCCTTCTGATGCTCTGCGTCGCGGAAGCTCGTTCGATTGTTCAGACACCGTACAAAGACCTCCTGCAAAATGTCCTCCGCGTCCGCGCTGCTCTTCAAGCGAAGAAATGCGAGACGGTAGACCATGTCCGCATAGGTTTGGAACAGCAGGTCCGCATCACAGATGGGCGCCTGAACGGTTTCCGGCTTAGTTTCCATGGGTTCCCCCTTCTCCTGCCCATAACACCGAATAGCGGGTGCGTTGGTTGCAGAGTATTGCTATTGAGATTATAGCATGGCTTCGCGCGTTTGCGGGCTTGTTTTCGCGATATTCACGGTTCCTTCAAATTTCGCGCTGTGCGTCGCTTCCGATGTATGGTATAATCAATTATACATATGGGAATGGAGGAGGATGCATGGAAAAGAAGATCCCCCGCATCAGCAGCGAGCTCAGGCGACACGTTGTGGAGGTGCCGAAATCCGCCTTTTCCTCAAGCGGCATCGTGATCTTTGGCCATCGCATCAAGTCGCTCGTATTTACAACGGACATTGCGATCATTCGCAACTGCAACGCGGACGCCGTGCTTGCGGTTTATCCCTTCACGCCGCAGCAGGTCATTTCAAGCGCGCTGATCACCGCGTCGTACAGCCCCGTGTTCTGCGGCGTCGGCGGCGGCACGACGGGCGGTGACCGGGTCGTCATGCTTGCGCGCGATGCGGAAGCGCTCGGGGCGATGGCGGTTGTGGTCAACGCGCCGATCCAGGATGACGTCGTGCGGCAGATGCGCAGGGTGGTCGATATCCCCATCGTCTGCACCGTGCTGCACGAGGATGCGAACATCGCGGCGCGGCTCGATGCGGGCGCACAGATTTTGAACGTCTCGGCGGCGGCCCGCACGCCGGAGGTCGTCGCCCGTATCCGCGCACGCTTCCCGGACGTGCCGATCATTGCGACCGGCGGCCCGACGGATGAATCCATCCAAAGGACGATCGACGCGGGGGCGAACGCGATCAGCTATACGCCGCCCACGACAAACGAGCTGTTCCGCGAGCTGATGGACAAGTATCGCGGAGAGGATTATCGCTGATGCGCGCTATGCAAATGCGCTGAAACCTGTTATACTCAAAGGTGCGGTAAAGGAGAGTTTGCCGCACCGTTTTTGTTTTTGCGGATGGGAAGGGAGCATGTGAAACGATGTTGGTGCCGCTGCTGTTCTTTGTCGTATTTGAGACGATCGCAATCACGCTGTGGCTGACGCTCGGCAATATTTTCTATCTGTTCAATTTCAGCTATATCGGAATATGCCTTTCCGTCGGGCTCTACCTGTTTTCAAAAAAGAAGCCTTACGCACGCCGCGCGGTGCAGTTTGCGGTGGGGCTGTACATGCTCGTCTACCTCGGTCTGCTCTCCAACGAGAACATGCAGATCGAGGGGTTCTGGTACTACCTGTTCCTTGGCGTGTTCGAGGCGGCGACCATCCACTATGCGGTGGCAAAGATCTTTGGCCCGCTCCTGTTCGGCAGAGGCTGGTGCGGATTTGCCTGCTGGACGGCGATGGTGCTGGATCTTCTGCCCTATAAAACGCCGGAGCAGCCGCGAAAAAAGCTTGGGTTCCTGCGTTATATCACGTTTGCCGCATCGCTTTTGTATGTCGTGATGCTGTTTTTGCTGCATGTACCGAACATGCCGCGCATCATGTTCTGGAGCTTTCTCGTCGGCAATGCGCTCTACTATGCCGCAGGGATCTTCCTTGCGTTTCGACTGCATGACAACCGAGCGTTCTGCAAGTATCTCTGTCCGATCACGGTGTTTTTGAAGCCCATGAGTTATTTCTCGCTGCTGCGGGTCAAGTGCGACACGGATAAGTGTGTTTCCTGCGGCAAGTGCCTGCGCATCTGCCCGATGAACGTCGAGGTGACGGATAATCAACGGAAAACGCGAAAGAACGGCACGGAGTGCATCCTTTGCCTTGAGTGCGTCGATCAATGCCCGAAAAAGGCACTGCATTTCTGACGCCGGGTGGGAACGATTTCTTTTCTTCTA
>HF985391.1:0-3546 GCA_000432015.1 Clostridium sp. CAG:1024
GTATGCTTTCCGGAAGGGATGGATCGGCTTCGTGCGATGCTGACGCGGCTGAAATCCGGCGGGCTTACCGCCGTAACGGCGGAGGAGCTAGGGGCGATCCGTCTCGGCCGGGAATTCGGCTTTACGATCTGCGGCGGCGCGGGACTGAACGTTTTGAACAGCACGGCGCTTGATCGTTATCGCGAACTGGGTCTTGCAGACGTCACGGTATCCTTTGAACTGTCGATGCAGCGGCTCGGCGCGCTGACCGGTACGCTTCCCCGCGGCCTGCTCGTCTACGGGTATTTGCCTCTGATGCGGATGCGTGCCTGTCCCGCGCGCGGAAAGGACGGCTGCGGACGCTGCACGGGCAAAAACGTTTTGATCGACGAGCGCAGCGAGCGCTTCACACTGCTCTGCCGCGGCAGGCAGTATGTGGAGCTTTTGAACAGCGTTCCGCTGTACCTTGGCGACAAACGCATTGCGCCCGTGGATTTTCATGTGTTCCGCTTCACGGTCGAGACGCGAGAGGAAGCAGCGTCCGTCTACCGGGCGTTTCTTTCCGGGAACGCGCCCGCTTTCCGGCGAACGGCGGGGCTTTATTTTCGCGAACTGCAATAGGAGGGTCATCGCATGACACGGAACAGGAAACCGGAGCTTCTCGCGCCCGCAGGGGATCTCGCGGGACTTCGCGCCGCGCTGCGCTTCGGCGCGGACGCAGTCTATGCCGGCGGCCCCATGCTTCAGCTGCGCGCGGCGAGCGCAGGCTTCACGCTCGACACGCTGCACGAGGCGGCGGATATCGCACACCGTGCCGGGAAACGTCTGTATGTGACGGTGAACTCTTTTGTCAAAAGCAGTGAGACGCGGCTGCTTGCATCCTATGCGCGGGAACTGCATGCGCTCGGCGCAGACGCTGCGATCGTATCCGACCTTGGCGCAATCGCGGCCATGCACGAAGCCTGTCCGGCGCTCGATCTGCACGTCAGTACGCAGGCAAACTGCATGAATGACCGCGCGGCCTCCGTCTACTATGCGCTCGGCGCGAAGCGGGTCGTGCTGGCGCGGGAGCTTTCGCTTTCGGAGATTCGTCTCCTTCGCACGAATACGCCGCCGGAGCTGGAACTTGAGGCGTTCGTCCACGGCGCAATGTGCATGGCGTACTCCGGCCGCTGTCTGCTCAGCGCGTTTCTTGCGGATCGCAGCGGCAACCGCGGCGCCTGCGCACAATCCTGCCGCTGGAGCTATCGCTTGCAGGAGGAAAAGCGGCCGAATGAATACTATGACATTGCAGAAACAAAGGACGGCAGCTATATTCTCAGCTCGTTTGACCTGAACGCTTCGCATCTGCTCGGCGCATTGTCGGAGGCGGGCGTGTGCTCGTTCAAGCTCGAGGGTCGAATGAAATCCGAGTTTTATATCGCGGGCGTGACGAACGCATACCGCATGGCGATCGACGGCACGGCGGCGCAGGATTCGATCGATGCGGAGCTGGACGCCATCAGTCACCGTCCCTACTGCACCGGTTTTTATGAAGGCTCCGTGCGCGGAGAGGCATGGGACGGTGCATATCAGAGCAGCTGCCGCTATGTCGGACGCGTCGTCGGCGGCACGGAGGCAGACGGTTACTGCACTGTTGAGGCAAAAAACCGCTTTTATGTCGGCGAGACACTGGAACTGCTCTCGCCCGGAACCCCCGGCCGTCCCTTCCGCATCACCTCCATGCGGAACGAATCGGGCGACCCCATTGACGGCGTGAACTGTCCGCGCAGCATCGTACGGGTCGCGGGTGCGCCATGTGCCGGTGCAGGCGATTTTCTCAGAAAGCGCGGCGGCAGAGACGCGTAGCGGTTCAAGGCGGCGTCTCTGTTTTTCGTCAAAACGCGCCAAAAGCAGTAATCATATCCCCATCCTTCTCGAATTGTGATATACTTTTCCCATGAAACCGGCTCTTCGTCTGCTGCAAAATCTGGGATTTGGCTTTTTGATGCTCTGCTGTATTGCAGGGCTGTATTTGTATGCTAAAAACGCGGAGCAGTCCGGCGCAGACGCTTCGGCGCTTTCCACATCAGCTGTTCCGTCTGCCCTTCCCGCGCCCGTACCCGCGCAGACGCTCAGCACGGACGGGCGGCTTGCATCCGATTTTTTCGGCGCATTTTCCGAGGCCGGGTTTACGCTGCAGACATCGGACGACGGCGATTATGCGCTCTTTGACGCCGACATGGAGCGGCAATGCACGATGGCCCCCTCCCTGCGCGGCGAACGCGTCTCCGGCCTTACGCTTTCCTTTTCACTCCCGGAAAAGCCGGTCACGGCGAAATCGCCCAGTCTCATCGAGCAGGCTCTGTTGGATCGGTATGCGTCGTCGCTCGCGGAAACGCTCCGACTTGCGCAGAGTGTGTTTGGCACTGCGCTCGACGCGCTGGATCCTTACGGCGAGGTTCCGGACACGACGCGTCGCAGGTGGCGCGCGTTGATCGAGGAATGCGGTGGAGAGGGGCGTTCCGCCTCCGACGCTGCGGAAGCGCTGCGGCTCCATCTCTATTACGACGGCGAGGAAACGCTCTGTATTGCCTTGGAGCGCAAGCCGGCCTGATCCCGCGAACCCGGAATTTTGTTGCACAGAGCGTGGATACGGCGTATAATAAGATGTTATGAAGATGATAAAGTGAGGAACGGTAATGGCACAGATCGATCACGCAAAAAGAATCCATCTCATCGGCATCGGCGGGTGCAGCATGAACGGCCTTGCGCTGATCCTGCAATCGCAGGGACACAAGGTTTCCGGCAGCGACCGCGAGCGGACGCAGTTTACCGACGCACTCGACGCCGCCGGGATCCCCTATTCGATCGGGCATACGGGCGAATATCTGCGGGACGCGGATCTTGTGATCTACAGCGCGGCGATCAAGCCGGATAACCCCGAGCGTCTGCTTGCCAAAGAGCTCGGCATTCCGGAGCTGGAACGCAGCGCTGCGCTCGGCGAGATCTCGGAGCGGTTCCCGTCCGTTGTCGCCATTGCCGGCTGCCACGGAAAAACGACCATCACCTCCATGCTCGCGCGCATCAATGAGGCCGCGCACAAGGACGCTACGATCCATGTCGGCGGTTTCGTGGACTTTTTGCAGGGTGGCGTTCGCGTGGGACACGACGGCACCTTCATTACGGAAGCCTGCGAATATGTGGAGAGTTTTCTGACGCTTGCGCCGACGGTCGCGCTCATCAATAACATCGACGACGATCATCTGGATTACTACAAGGATATCGACCACATCGTGCTGGCGTTCCGCAAGTTTTTAGATCATCTGCCGGAAAACGGCCTGTTTATCGCCTGCACGGACGATCCCCGCGTTGCCGCGCTCGCTGCGGAGTCCAAACACACGGTCAAAAGCTACGGTCTGCACAGCGGCGACTACCGCGCAGAAAACGTCCGCTTTGATGAAAACGGCTTCCCGTCCTTTACGATCACGAAAAACGGCGATGCCGTCGGCGACGTCTCGCTGACGGTCCCCGGCCTGCACAATGTTTTGAATGCACTCGGCGCCTATGTGGTCGCGGAAACATTCG
>HF985391.1:3589-6569 GCA_000432015.1 Clostridium sp. CAG:1024
GCCATGCATGCGTTCTCCAACACAAAGCGCCGCTTTGAGTACTACGGCGAGCGCAACGGCGTGCGGTACTTCCACGACTACGGCCATCATCCGAATGAGATCCGCGCAACGCTCGATGCGGCTTCCCGCGTGCCGCACGAACATCTCTACTGCGTGTTCCAGTGCAACAGCTACACGCGCGCAAAAACGCTCTTCTGCGAGAACGTGACCTGTTTTGCAGACGCGGACGCCGTGCTTGTTCCGGACATCTATCCCGGCCGCGAAAAGGACACAGGGCTTGTTCATGCGCGCGACATGGTAGCGGGGATCAACGCTTCCGGCGGCAACGCCGTGTATCTCGGTACATTTGAGAATATCCGCGCTTGGCTCGACGAACACGGTGTGCCGGGCGATTTGGTCGTCGCCGTCGGCTCGGGCGACGTATACCGGCAGACAAAGAAACTGCTGTGACCCGCTCGGAAGGAGCGATGTGAGCGTGATGAAGATTTTCGGCTATGAACCGAACCGTGCGATGCTCGATGAGCATCCGCCGTTTGACGCCGTCGCCGCGCCGTATTTTCATCAGGGCGGCGAGGTCGGCTGTCTCGTGCTGCACGGCATCGGCGGCACGCCCGCCAACGTCCGGCTCGTGGCAGAAGCGCTGGCGCGCGAGGGCTGCACGGTGTATGCGCCGCTGCTTCCGGGCCACGGAGAAACCATTCGTGCGCTCGACCGCTCGACCGGCGCGCAATGGCTTCACGCGGCCTTCGCTGCTTACGACCGGCTCCGGGCCGCGGGCTGCACGAAGATCGTCCCCATCGGGCTGTCGCTCGGAGGCATTCTGGCCGGATATATCGCTGCAAAGCGGGAAACGGCTGCGCTCGTGCTCATCAGCGCGCCCATTCGAATGAAAACATATCTGCGTCTCGGTCGGCTCCTGAGCCCGTTGTTCCCCTATATCGCCTACAGTGAACGCGACAAGGCCCGTACCCGTGAGCTCGCGCCCTATGCGCAGATGTACAGCGGTTTCTGCACGCGGAAGCTCTGCGATCTGCAGCGGTTGATCCTTCGGCTGCGCGCCCGCCTGCCGCGCATTGGCTGCCCCGTCTTTGCGCTCTGGGCGAAGTATGACAACAAGGTCTCGACTTCGAGCAGACGGCTGCTGCGAAACGGTCTGCGTCAAGTCGATCTGACCGAGCATACGCTTCAGAACTCACCGCACGGCAGCACCTATGGTGCGGAACGCGATCTGGCCGCCGAACTTGTGGCAGCCTACGTCCGCTCGACCGTCCTCCTCCCGTTGCGGCAGACCGACTCTCAGGCATAGGCGTTTTGCTCTGCAGTGCGCCGGTCTTGACAAATGGACGGTACGCCCATATAATCATGAAATGCGGCGGCAGTGCTCCGGCATTGACGCATTTTCGTCGGTTGTTCACTCCGTGGACGGTTTGGCGAACGATCAAGGGTGCAAGCGCGCCTGCCGATAGCGCAGCAAAACCGACTATGCTCAGCGGGGTCCTCTAAACGAAAGGCCTGTTCATTTGAGCGGTATGCATACAACCAAATGCTATGCACCGATAGCGCAGCAGGATAGGGCGATCGCCTCCTGATTGGACGGCGGCCAAGCGCCAAATCCGCTGGAAATGTTGAAAACCCCACACGAGTTTCCGTAGCTCAGCAGGATAGAGCGTCCGCCTCCTAAGCGGAAGGCCCCCGGTTCGAATCCGGGCGGGAACGCCACGATAAATGCCGAAAGCCTTTGTTTTCAAGGGCTTTCGGTTTTTCTCTACCCCTATTATACTCGACACGGATTCTCTATTGTGGGCGTTCTGTTTTACTTCGGTCGCGAACGCTCTATTCCTGAAAACTCTTGCTAATCAAGCTCACAGGGAGACCCCGTTTTGCCAGTGAAACTCGCATTTCCTGCGTTGAAAAAACGCCATCAAACTCGGTCGCTCCTTCTCCCCGCCATCGGCTGACGCTTCCTTTGAGAATTGGACACGGTACTTGTGCGGCGCATAGGCAGGATCACGCTTTCCTTTGGGACCTACCTCAGCCGGCTTGGTTGCTATGCTATGAGGATTTGAGCGTTGGATATACTGATATTGCTTCCAAAAGCCTCACGAAAGGCCTCTGTAATCCCGCCTTATCGGAATCATCTCGCTTCATCTCTAGGCTGTTTCGCAATCAACAAACTTCTCATACCTGGCTCCGCACTTGTTGCACGCTAACGTTATCCATATCCAGGTGAATGCAGTATCTATTTCGGGTACCTCAAGCTCCTTAAGCTCTTGAATATCAGGGTATTCATACCTGATGCGAACGGAAAAGCCTCCATTTTGGCATTTCTTGCAATCGACTGGCTTCATCGGCATAGGGGTGTATTGTTTATTCCCGCATTTCTCATATCCATCAGAACCGCTGTCAAATAACGGAATAACCCGACCGCACTTTCTGCAACGGGCTTCTATTACAATTCTATCATTTTCCGAAAACAGGTGCATTCTTGAAAACGGACGGCGTTTGATTTCCCCGACCACAAATACTTCAAAATCCTGTGCGTTGCAGCACGTCAGTACGCCCTCAATTATGCTGTTGTCCCGATCCCTGATTTGTTGCGTAATTTCAAAATATGATTGGATCTTTTTCGGAATCAAATTCATCACTCCTATTTTATACAACGAACCGGCATAAGTATTCCTTCTTCAACAGGCCATGGATGATTCGAAAACATGTCGGACATCTTGTCAGCAATAGAATCCGTACTTGATTTTTGACGCGCTGCTTCTACCGGCAAATCCCTGCCATCTTTCGCTATATCGATTCCTTCCGGCCGCCCTGCTCCTCTTCGCCCCGGTGCCTTGAAGGCTTTGCGCATACCCTCTTTTTGTGTTCCCAAGGTATTCGCGCGAGAGCAGGCGCAGCAGATTTGCCTGCCCCAGCTGTCGTAGGTGTATTCTACTACCGTGTTGTTGCTCCCGTCAATGAGACGGATGACGTC
>HF985392.1:0-5268 GCA_000432015.1 Clostridium sp. CAG:1024
CGGCGGCAAGCGCTACAACCGCGAGACGCTTGAGGTGCATTACAAGGGCAAGACGATCCACGATGTGCTGGAGATGACCGTTGAGGATGCGCTGGGCTTCTTCTCTGCGCTGCCGAAGATCAAGCGCAAACTGCAAACGCTTTACGACGTCGGCCTCGGCTACGTCAAGCTCGGCCAGCCGTCCACGCAGCTCTCCGGCGGCGAAGCGCAGCGCGTCAAGCTTGCTACAGAGCTTTCTCGCCGCGATACGGGCAGAACGCTATATGTGCTCGACGAGCCGACGACCGGTCTGCACACGGATGACGTCAAACGTCTGCTTGAGATCTTGCAGCGGCTATGCGACGGCGGCAGTTCCGTGCTCGTGATCGAGCATAACCTGGATGTTATCAAGTGCGCGGATTATCTCATCGACCTTGGCCCCGAGGGCGGGGATGCGGGCGGCAGGATCGTCGCGACCGGCACGCCGGAAGAGGTCGCCGCCTGCGAAGCAAGCTACACCGGCCAATTTCTCCGCGGCCCTCTCGGGCTGAAATAAGCGGCGTTCCGCTCCCCGCTCCATCCCCTATCTTGTATGCAAAGGAGGGTTCCGACCCATGTATACCCGCTGGAGGCTCTATATTCTCTGCGTTTTTCTCGCGGCGATCGCCGTATGCCTGATCGGCATCCACCTTCTTCGCAGGCGCGGGATCCGGATCTCGCATGTTCAGGCTGCGCTCTTCATTGTCGGCTTAGTGCTCACGCTCGAAACCGGCATCGTTATGAAACTCTCCAATTATAATCTCGGCGTGATCCTGCCCGCATTCTTCGGTCTGCCGCTCATTGCGCTTGCGTTCCTTCTGCCGCATATGGGGCACGGTTTCCTGCGGTTTCTCAAGTATTTCACGATCGGCTGCTACGCTGTCGCTTTCTGTATTTTCCTCGTTTGCGGCATGAATATGCTCCGTGCGCAGCATAAGGCCGCCGATGTTGATGCGGACGCAGTCATCGTACTCGGCGCCGCCGTACACGGAGACAAGGTCACCTGGGTGTTGGAAAACCGGCTGAACGCCGCGATCGACTTTCTTAATGTGCACCCTGACGCAGTCTGTGTCGTTTCGGGCGGACAGGGCGCAGGCGAATCGGTCACGGAGGCGTCCGCGATGAAAAAATACCTTTTGGCGCACGGCGTCGCGGCGGATCGCATCCTCATGGAGGACAAGGCGACGAACACGGTCGAAAACTTCCGTTATTCCAAGGCGCTCATTGATGCATCGCTCGGTGCGGACGCTTCTATCGCCTTTGTGACCACGGACTTCCATGTATATCGTGCAAGCCGCGTCGCCGCCGCGCAGGGTATCAACGCAGCGGGGATCCCCGCAAAGGACGTCTGGTATCTGCGACTCAACAATTTCCTGCGGGAATGCGTCGGTATCTGCGTTTATTCACTGACCGGGAGAATCTGACCGGTTATCCAAAAAGGAGTCTTGTTCTGTGCTGAAAGAATTCTGGGATTCGCTGATCTCCACACTGCCAAAGGACATTTTGCAAGCGCTGTTTTCCTTTGTCGTTGCGATCGCCGTTCTGCTCATCGGCCTGCGGCTCATCAAATGGTTGATCGCACACATAAAAAAGACAAAACTGTCCGCGCGTATCGATCCGACCGTGCATACCTTCATTCTCAGCGTTATCTCGATTGGGCTGAAGCTGCTGCTCGTCATCGCGGCTGCCAGCATCATGGGCGTTTCCAATGCGTCGATCGTCGCCGTGCTGGGCAGCGCTGGACTTGCGATCGGGCTTGCATTGCAGGGCAGCCTTGCAAACTTTGCAGGCGGCGTCATGATCCTGCTGTTTCGTCCGTTTCTCGTCGGCGATTTCATCGAATTGAAATCCGGGGAAAGCGGCACCGTCACAAGCATTTCGATCTTCTATACGACGCTGCATACGATCGATAACCACAAGCTCGTCATCCCGAACGGTACCGTATCGAATGCCTCCGTCTCCAACTACTCCGCCATGCAGGAGCGCAGGCTCAGTCTGGATTTTTCCGTGCGCCCGGATACGGATGCCGCACGCATGTCCGGTCTGCTTCGCGGGATCGCGGCTTCACACGATAAGGTGCTGCAGGATCCCCCGCCTTTTGCGCGTCTGACAAAGCTCACGGAGACCGCCGCCGTCTACACGCTGCGCGTCTGGTGCCGCAATGCGGATTATTGGGATGTGAATTATGATCTGCTTGAACATGCCGGCAGGGCGTTGATCGAAAACGGTATTTCCTTCCCCGCCGCCCGCATGGATGTGCGCGTCTGCGGAAATGACGCGTCCTGCCGCAACACCGAACCTACGGGCACCAACGTCTGAAGCGATCGGCAACGGCGTCAAATCGGGCTTTTCCTTTTTGAAAAAGCGTGATATACTGTTATAGCATAATTCTATATGGGAGGTTTGTATCAATATGAAATCCAGGAAAGAGATCAAAGGGATCGCAAAAGACGCATTCTATCGTCAATACTGGCTTTGCGTCGGAGCGAACGTAATTGTCATGGCGTTGTGCTCCGTTCTCAGCGGTATTTCTCTGGGCGTGGCGGCGTTCATTCTCGTACCCTCGCTCGTGATCGGGCTGAACTTCTTCAGCGTCGCGATGTATCGCGGTGAGCCTTCCTCGATCGAGGACATTTTCCGGGAGGGCTTCGACAACTTTGGCCGCAAGCTCGGCGGTTACCTCTGGATGGAGCTCTTTATTTATCTGTGGTCGCTGCTGTTCGTGATCCCCGGCATCATCAAAGCGATCTCCTATGCGCTCACGCCCTATATTCTTGCCGACTGTAAGAACGTCAGGGCGACCGATGCGCTGAAGCTCTCCATGCGTATGATGGAAGGGCACAAATGGGAATACTTCGTTCTGGGTCTCAGCTTCATCGGCTGGATGCTGTTGACGTCCCTGACCTGCGGCCTGCTGTACGTCTTCTATGTCGGGCCTTATATGAACAACACGTTCGCGGGTTACTATGCGGAGCGCAAGGCTGCCGCGCTTGCCGAAGGCACCGTGACCCAGGCGCAGCTTGCAGGCGAAGCACTGTAAGACCGCTGCCGTTTCAACATCATTCCTACAGCCGCGCGGGTCCTTTACGGAAAGCCCGCGCGGCATTATTTTTCCGGTCACCGTTATTCAAATCGCTCCGGCGTAACCGTGGATCGCGTTCATTCCGCGTTTTTCCCACCCGCTCCTTTTTTCGGGTGGGTATTTTTTGCATTCATCGCGTCGTATGCGCCGTTGCTGGCAAGCGATACCAGCGCCGCATTGATCGGCGCGAGCGCCATGCGGGGCAGCGTAAAGCCGCCGGTGAATGCTGTCGCGAGCAGGAGCAGAACGGCCGCGATCCCATAGCTGACAAGCCGTGTCGGGATGCGTTTCAAAATGCCCAGCTCCTTAACGAACTGTGTAATAACACCGGTCGCGAGTGTTGCACCTGCATAGGTCGACAGGCTCTGCCACGTCAATAACTCGTTCATACCATATCTTATGCTGCGCGCACAGCGTCTGTGACGGGCATTTCCGTTCGAGGCGCAAAAATGTCCATCCCGGGCGGCTTTGAACCGTTTTTATGATATTCACATATGCTGCATTATCGGAGGTGTTTTCGGCGATCCGCGCTACAATACTGTCAGGAGGTATCAAAAATGGAATATCAAAGACTGCTCAAAAGGGGAATGACGGGTTCGGACGTGCGCTACATAAAGGATGCGCTGGTCTCGCTCGGCTTTCTCGAAAAATCCACGCACGACACATTCGGAAGTCAAACCGCTGAGGCCGTGCGCGCCTACCAGCGCGCCCGCAGCGATCTCTCCGGCACACCGCTCCTTGCAGACGGTGTGGTCGGTCAAAAAACCTGGGCCGCGATCGTGCGCGATCTTGCAGAGCTGTCCGATGCGCCGGACGTCATCCCCGCAAACATCGGCCCGACGGCCGCACGTGCGATCCACGCGGCGCTTTCCGACATGTCCGGCGCACGCCGCGACATCGTTCTTGCAGCTCTTCCTTTCGCTTTCGACCCTGCCACACGGCGCGACTATCCGTTCTCGCTCTACATTCGCGGCGGCAACCTATACAACACAGATCTTCGCGTGAACATCATCGACAAGGCGCGTATTGAAAGCGGGGCAAAACGGCAGCCCGCATATTACAACGCGGGCAGCAAGGAAATGATGCTCAAGGCCGTTCGCGCGCACCCGGAAACGACCGGCGCCGACTGCTCGGGCGGCATTGTCGGGCTGCTTCGCAAACTGAAGCTCGTATCCAGCGGGTTTGACCGCACCGCAAATCAGCTCTGCTCCGAGCGCTATGCAAAGGCCACTGCGAAGTCCGGCCTTCGC
The DNA here is from genome assembly GCA_000432015.1 of Clostridium sp. CAG:1024. GTDB lineage: Bacteria > Bacillota > Clostridia > Christensenellales > CAG-138 > CAG-1024. Next base: position 4,351 of record HF985392.1, read on the forward strand.
CCCGGCGATTTTGTCGGGCGGCCCGCGCACATCGGCCTGTACGTCGGCGGCGGCTATGTCGTTGAGTGGGCGGGCAAGCGCTACGGATGCCAGTTGACCGGGCTTGACCGCCGCATGGTTCACGACTTTGTGGAGCAGCGCGAGCGCAGGCTGTCCGCTTGGACAAAATTCTGCGACCCCAGTTTTTATTGACATACGGCAGCGGGCGCTCCTTCCGGGAATCCGTCTCCGCTCTTGACCTTCTCCGCATGCTTGTCTATAATGCTTACATCCCGCGTTTGAAGCGATTGCCGGCTGCACGCCGGAGATTGGTCTATTCTGCCTGAAACTTGATTTGTACTTCGGGCCTTGGAGGCGTTATGCAATACCGAATCGAACCTCATCTGCACACCGTTCACGCAAGCCGCTGCGCCCAGCTGAATGCCAATGCGCTGATAGCAGGTTATCTGGAGGCTGGCTACAGCGCAATCGTCGTCACCGATCACTTTGACCGCAAGGGCTTCTATTATCTCGGCATCGACGTCGCGCATGAACGGTTCCCTCTTGAGTACTTCCTCGCGGGGTATCGGCGCATGAAGGCGCTTGGTGATGCGGCGGGCATCCGCGTGCTTCGCGGGGCGGAGCTGCGCTTTGACGGCGACGGCAACGACTATCTGCTGTACGGCTACTCAGACGCGCTGTTAACGCCTGCGGACGACATCTTTCGCATGGGGATCCGGGCGTTTGCACCGCTTGCGCACGCGGACGGCGCGCTGATCGTTCAGACGCACCCCTTTCGCGGCCTATGTAAGCCGGCGGATCCCGCATTGCTCGACGGCGTAGAGGTGCGCAACGCGAATCCCCGTCACGAAAGCCGCAACGAGCTGGCGCTGGGCTTTGCCCATGCCAATCCCTCACTTTTGCGGCTCTCCGGCTCCG
>HF985392.1:5287-8955 GCA_000432015.1 Clostridium sp. CAG:1024
CGCCTCCCCCCGAGCCGAGGATGTCGGCATGGGCGGAATCTTGGCCGCCACGCTGCCGGAAACCGAGCAAGGGTTCGTTTCGCTGCTGCGAAGCGGGCAGTACACGCTGATCTGAACGCGGCTCTCTCTTCCGAATCTATCCTGCGCGTATCGAAAGCAGACCGGGGGACTTCTTCTCGTTTTTTCGGAAGAAAAGGAACAACGCAGGTCAAGCGAAACAGCATTCCCTTATACGTTGTTGCCTGCTTCACAGACGCACAATACAAAACGGTCGGTTCTCATGCGAACCGACCGTTTTGTTCATGCGAACGGAATGTGCGGTGAAACGGCTGACCCGTCAACTCCTTCGTCACCACATGCCGCTTGTTCCTTTCCCGAAAGAGAAGAAACCGCATCCCGTCTGTTTTCAATCATTTGTTCCCGAGGTTTCTTCTGCGGCGCTGCTCACGCGCCTCGCGCCGCGCGTCCTCTCGGAAATTCTCCATAATCAGGCAAATCGAGGTGATCAATGCAGACACGGCAAGCAGCGCAAAAACCCATTTGCTGAGCTCGCTCGTCATAAACGCCATAACCTCGTTAAAGCGATCGATCACAAAGAATGTTAACGTCATCAGCGAAAGCACGATCGTGATATGAGGAATGATGCGCTTCATTTCCGTACCTCCTTATTCCTGTGCCGCGGCGTCCGTTTTTCCAATGGGTTCCGCGATATAGACAATATCACTGACCTCGCGGCCGCTGCCGATGAGCTTGCTCACAAGCTTTCCATTGTAGGTCATGACCGACGTCTTTCCGCCATCCAGATTGTACGCCGTTTTGCAGCCAAGGTCTTCAAAGATCTGGGCAAGCTGCGGCAGCGTCACGCCGTCGGAATCCTTCGTGCGTCCCTCCACCATGACAAAGCAGTAGTGTCCGGGCTCATAGTACCCGATCGCGCTGCGCGGGTTCTCCCCCCTAACGGTCGATTTGAATTCCTGAATCGCGCTGCCGTCCTCGTCGAGCAGTCCCGGTCCAAAGTACCATAGCTGATAGGGGTCGCGGGCATAAATCGCATCAAGATCGATCTCGTCCGCCTTATACACCTCCATCGCGCCGTCGTAGTACAAAACGCATGCGTCCTGCTTTTTGTTGGGCTTTTCGGCATAGAGCTGGCCGTTTCGGATGGCGAACACACCGGCCTGTATATGCGCATAGAAATGATCGCCGGAAATCGCCACGATCGCTCCGGCCGCGTTGGCCATATCAAGCGTATGCATATACTTCTTGCTGTAATCGTTATACACCGCGGTACGGAGACTCGTAATGTCCTTCACATAAATATCCGCGATGTGCACGATGCTATCGTACATCTCCTCCGTCAGAAGTTCAACGGACACGTTCTCGCTGCGGTAGCCCTGCTCCTCCTGAATGGTCGCCTTAGAGAACTTATCCGCATACTGTCCCATCAAAAGCCCGGTCGGTTCCGGCGTCTCAGCGGGCATCTCGGGACCCTTTGACGGCTCCGCATCCTGCGTAGGCGCAGGCGTTGCCGTATTCTCCGAAACGGACGCATGCGGCTTCGAAATCTGCTGCGGCTGGGGCGGTTTTACGCGCACATGGTGAAAATAGGAAAACACACACAGTGCCGCCCCAAGCAGCAGCAGGTCCCCCACAACCATGCGGGCAATCTTTGCTTTCTTACTCAGTTTCATCGTTCATTTCATCCTTCGTTACAAATACAAATTTCCGCTGCATATAAAAGCTGATCGGGTAAACGACCAAGCCTGCAAGAATTTTTGCCCACAGCTCCGGCATCGCGAGCGCCAGCAGGGACAGAATGCCGTAATCCAGCGCAAGGATCCCGACCGCAAGCGCATAGTAGCGCACAATGCTGGAACGGTCCTTTCCCTCAAAGACCAGCTCCTTGTTCAAAAAATAATTGCAAAGCGAGCTGATCACGCGCGCCGCAATCTCCGCAAACAGCTTTCCATAGCCCGGCCACAGCAGCCGCAGCAGACGGAACGCGACCACGTCGGCCAAAAAGGAAGCCGCCGACGACGCGACGAACAGCAGAATCATCTTATAGATGCGCCATGCATCGCGCACGGGATGAAAATGCGACGAAGCGTTGTCCTCGATGTACACCGTATCAATCGTGACCTCGCGGATCGGCACATGATGCCGCGTCGCGTACAGCAGAACGTTGATCTCATATTCGTAGCGGTCGCCCCGCATCGCAAGCATCATCGGAATGCGCTTGACCGAAAACGCGCGCAGGCCGGTCTGCGTGTCAAACACGGGCACGCCCGTTGAGATGCGGAACACAAAGCGCGTGATCGCATTGCCCGCGCGGCTCTTAAACGGAACCTTTCCAGTGAACCGACGCGAGCCGAGCACAAGCGCGGAGGGATTGGCCATCCAGTCTTCGCTGACGCGAACGATGTCCTTGACAAGATGCTGCCCGTCCGCGTCCACGGTTACGACGCCCTCGTTTGCATCAAAATGTGCGCGGATATAACCCAGCGCCGTTTTGAGCGCTGCGCCCTTGCCCCGGTTCGTCTCGTGATACAGTACGGTCGCGCAGGGTTCGAGCGCCAGAAACAGCGGCCGTTTCTCCCGATCGCTTCCGTCGTCAACGATCACGATGGCATACTCCGTCCTCTCGCGAAGCTCCTCCACAAGGCGGATGAGCTTCTCATCCGGCTGGTATGCCGGTATGACAACAACCATGTATGTTTCTCCCCAAATATCTGCCTTCGCCGTATGGTTGCGAAAACGCATGATAACCTTATGGTATCAAATTTACGTATCATTATACTCCAACTCTCCTTCTCTGAAAAGGCTTATATTCTGAACGAAATGTGAACTCTTGCAACCGGATGATATTCCCCGTGGTTTTTGATATATAATGATTATCATAAATGTTTGGATAAACCGAAGGCCGAAAGGATGGTTTCAGGATATGGATGACGTAAAGCGCCGCAACTCCTTCGATCAGCACGGCGCAAAGCGGCAAGCGCCGCAGGGCGAGGAGTTTTACGTTCTCGACGACGTGTTCGACGCGATCAATCACGGGGACGGCGGCGACCCGGCTTCAGGGGAATCGGACGCCGCAGAGGAAAACAGCGGCCTGATGTATGCCGAACCGACGGACGACGGCATTGAGGAACTGGAACCGGAGGAATGTCCGGAGCTGGATTTTTCGCGTCCTCGTAAAAAGCGCAAAAAGGGACGAATCATCCTCGTATCGGTTCTTGCGCTCATCGTAGCGGTTTTCGGCGGCGGTTTCTTTTATCTGCGGTCGTTGATGAACAACCCTGCCTCTCTCTTTCCGCAGCAGGAAGTCCTGACAGTCTCTGGCACACCCTCTCCCGCGCCCGACGCTCCTGCCAGCCCCTCGCCGTCGCCGACGATCGATCCTTATGCCGCGCTTGAGCAGCAGGCGGATCTTTCCATGATGAAAAACATCGTAAACGTCATGCTCATCGGCGTAGACTATGCAGAGGAGCGCGAGACATGGAGCGGAAAGGACGGTCTGAGCGCTGCGCATGCGGACGTAATGATCGTACTGGCCGTCAATTTCGACGAAAACCGCGCCGATCTCATCTCGCTGCCCCGCGATATCTATGCGAAGATCCCCGGCGTGGACGGCATTTACAAGCTCAATGCCTCGCTGGACTGCGGCGGCG
>HF985393.1:0-712 GCA_000432015.1 Clostridium sp. CAG:1024
CGGTGACGGCCGCACCAGCGGCCGCGGCGGCCGGAGCCGCTGCTTCCGCCGTACCCTCGCACGAGCGCGCTCTCTGCCGTTCCGGAGGCACGGGCGTTTCGACCGCCGCATGCGGCAGGCCGCAAAGCGAACGATACAGCGAAAGATACTTCTCCGCCGAGACCGACCAGCCGAAGTTTTCACGCATGCCGCGCAGCATGAGCCGCCGCCACATGGCTTTATCGGTCGAATAGTATCCCACGGCGCGTTCCAACGTAAACAGCATTTCGTGCGCGTTATAATTTGCAAACGAAAACCCGTTGCCCTCGTCCGTATATTTGTTATAGGGACGAATGCTGTCACGCAGACCGCCCGTCTCGCGCACGATCGGTACGGAGCCGTAGCGCAGCGCGATCATTTGCGACAGGCCGCAGGGCTCAAACTGCGACGGCATCAGGAACAAATCGCTGCCCGCATAAATGCGGTGCGCCAGTCCCTCGTTCAGTCCGATGTATGCGCCGATCTGCCCCTCATAGCGCCATGCCGCCCAGTTGATGAGATCGACATATCGTTTGTCGCCGCTGCCCAGGAACACGATCTGAATATCCATGCGCATAATGTCAGACAGCACGCGCTCGACCAGATCAAAGCCCTTCTGCGGCGTGAGCCGCGAAATCATGCCGACCACCGGGGTATCGGGTCGTTCTGCAAGCCCGAATTCACGCTGCAAGGC
>HF985393.1:796-8242 GCA_000432015.1 Clostridium sp. CAG:1024
GTAGGGATCGGCCGCCGGATCATAGGCCTTGGTGTCGATACCGTTCAAAATGCCGGAAACCGTATTTCCGCGCATCCGCAGCAGGCCGTCGAGCCGTTCGCCGTAATAGTCCGTCTTGATCTCCTCCGCATAGGAGGGACTGACGGTCGCAACATGATCCGCAAACACGATCCCCGCCTTCATGCAGGAAAGGCAGCCGTAAAACTCCAGATAATCCGGCGTAAACAGGCCTTCGGGCAGGCCGAGCCGCGCGTTCATGTCCGCCCAGTTGAAAATGCCCTGATAACGCAGGTTATGAATGGAAAACACCGTGCGGATGTCGCGCATCCGCTCATCCCACTGGTACTGTGTCCGAAGGAGCGCCGCGATCAGTCCCGTCTGCCAGTCGTTTAGGTGCAATACATCGGGCATAAAATCGATGCGCGGCATCGCTTCGAGCACTGCGCGGCAGAAAAACGCAAAGCGGAGCCCCTCTGCGGGTCCGTCGCCGTAGATCGCGTCCGTATAGAAAAACTCTTCGTTATCGACGAAATAGTACGTCACGCCCCGATTGACAAGCGTTTCCACACCGCAGAATTTCTGTTCCTGGCCGAACAGCACGGAAAACGAGCAGATGTGCCGCATCCGCTGTTTCCACTCGTCCGCAATGAGGCGGTACTTGGGCAGGATAACGCGCGCATCCTCGCCCATTTCCGCAAGCTGCACGGGGAGCGAGCCGACAACGTCCGCAAGTCCGCCGGTTTTGATAAAAGGCACGCATTCGCTTGCCGCAAAGAGCAGTTTCATGGGGTCTCCTTTCCTATGCGCAGAAAGACGCAGCGTCTTGCCCGCCTTCGCCGTTCAGACGACCGCGTTTTTCTTGAGAATGATCGGGAACCCCTCATAGCCCACGATCGTTCGGCCGTCGCGCAGCACCGCGCCCTTGTCAAGCACGACATGATCGAGCACGCAGCCGTCGCCTACGGTCACGCCCTGCATGAGAATGGAGTTCCTGACGATCGCACCGCGTCCGACCCGCACGCCGCGGAACAGGATGCTGTTTTCCACGCGTCCGTCGATGTCGCAGCCGTCGGCCAGCATCGCGTTTCGAACCTCGGCGTCCGCACCGTAACGCGCGGAGACCTCGTCCTTGACCTTGGTATAGACGGGGCGCTCACGGTTAAACAGATCCTGCCGCACCGCAGGCTCAAGCAGGGCCATGTTGTGCGAGAAAAAGCTCGAAACGGAGTTCAGCCGCGCCACATACCCGTCGTAGCGCCAGCCGAAGATCTTGAGCGTCGAACACTTCTTCAAAAGCACGTCGCGCAGAAAATCGTACTCCCCGCGCGCATACGACTCCTCGACGAGGTACTCAAGCAGAAGCTTGTCCATGATCATAACGTCGCAGCTTTGGAAGTTCGTGCGCGGACGGTAGGGATCGAGCTCCATGGCGGTCACGCGCTCGTTCTCATCGAGCGTGAGCCGGAGATCCATGTTCTGATCCTCGGGGTCAAAGTGCGCGTCCTCGTTATACATGATCGTGATGTCTGCCCCCGTACGCACATGCCGGTCAAACATCTCATGGAAGGAGGTGTTAAAGATCGTGTGGCTGCCGCTCAGAATGACGTACTGCTGCGGGCAGCGCCGCATATACCCAAGGCAGGAGCGGAATGCGTCCACAGAGCCGCGGTACAGCCCTGTGCTGTCCTTCGTGAGAAAGGGCGGCAGGATGAACAGACCCTCGCGCTTTCTGTGCAGATCCCATTCCTTGCCTGCGCCGAGATGATCCATGAGCGAATGGTAGTTCTTCTGCGCGATGAGTCCGACGCTTGTCACTCCCGAATGCACAAGGTTGGAAAGGATGAAGTCCACACAGCGGTATCTGCCGCCGAAGGGCAGCGCCGCGACCGCGCGCGACAGGGTCAGGTCGCGCATTTTCGGATTGTTTTCACCGGTGTAGATGAGACCAAAGGCGCTGTTGATCATACGCTCTCCTCCTGAACGTCGCTTTCCGACGCGATCGCGCCCACGGGCAGATACGCGCCCGGCCGCAGCGTCACGTCATTGCCGACGAGCGTGATGTCGCCCGTCAACCGGTTATCGATCTTGTCGCCGTCGCGGAGCGTTCCGCCCACGACAGCCTTTTCTCCGATGACCGCATTCTCTCCGATGATCGCCTTGCGGATCACCGCGCCCTTGCCGATGACTGCGCCGGGCAGCACGACCGCATCTTCCACATCCGCGTCCTCGGCGACGCGCACGCCCGCGAACAGCACGCTGTGCCGCACGCTCCCGTAAACCTCGGAGCCTTCGGTCACGAGGCTCGACTCAATAACGGCGTCCGTTCCGACAAAATGCGGCGGCATGCTCGGGTTGCGGCTGTATATGCGCCATGTCGGGTCGTTCAGCTCGAGTGCCGGCGGCTCGGAGATGAGATCCATGTTCGCTTCCCAGAGGCTCTTGACCGTTCCGACGTCCTTCCAGTACCCTTCAAACGGATAGGCCACCATGCGCTCTCCGGCCTTCAGCATGGCGGGAATGATATTCTTACCGAAGTCATTGTCGGAATTCGGATCCGCATCGTCTTTTTCCATGTAAGCCTTCAGCGTTTTCCAGTTGAAGATATAAATGCCCATCGAGGCTTTATTCGATTTCGGATGCGCGGGTTTTTCCTCAAACGAAACGATGTTATCCCGATCGTCCGTGTTCATAATGCCGAAACGGTGCGCTTCCTCCATCGGCACGGGCAGCACCGCGATGGTCGCGGCCGCGCCTGTCTGGATATGGAATTGTAGCATTCGGCTGTAATCCATCTTGTAAATATGGTCGCCCGAAAGGATCAGCACATAGTCCGGATCATACTGATCGACAAACTCGCGATTCTGATAGATGGCGTTCGCCGTGCCGGAATACCATTGCCCGTCCGAGCCGGTCATGTACGGCGGCAAAACGAACACGCCGCCGTTCAAGCGGTCGAGATCCCAGTATTGTCCGGTGCCGAGGTACGAATTGAGCGCAAGCGGCCTGTACTGGGTGAGGACGCCCACCGTATCGATATCGGAATTGACGCAATTCGACAGCGGGAAGTCGATGATGCGATACTTCCCGCCGAAGGGTACCGCAGGCTTGGCCATGTGCGATGTCAGCACGCCGAGACGGCTGCCCTGCCCGCCGGCCAGAAGCATGGCTACGATCTTCTTTTTCATGGGCTCATCCTTTCCTGAATGTGAAATACACGCCGCCGTAGGGTGGCAGCTTGATATGGATCCGGTGGTCAAAGCCGTCCATCGGCTCTTCCTCCGTTCGGATCAGGTCGTTTCTGTATTCTCCGGTACCGCCGTAACGGCTTGCATCGGTGGAAAAGCTCTCGCGGAAGCTCCCGCTTTCCGGCACGCCGATGGCATAGTCCTCCTGCGGCACAGGCGTAAAGTTGAAAGCGCAGAGCACCGCATGGCCGCGCTCATCCATGCGCATCCACGCAAGAGCGGAATGCAGATTGTCGTCGGGCTTCAGCCAAAGGAATCCGTTCCAGCCGTCGTCCGCGCGGTACATCGGCCCGGTCGTCGTGTAAAAGCGGCTCCGGTCGCGCACCATGCGCTGCACCTCCGCGTGTTTTGGGTACTCGAGCAGCAGCCAGTCAAGGCTCTGATCGTCGCGCCATTCGATATACTGGCCGAACTCATCGCCCATGAACATGAGTTTTTTGCCCGGATGCGCGAACTGATACGCGAACAGCAGCCGAAGCTGAGCGAACTGCTGCCAGTAATCGCCCGGCATCTTGTTCAACAGGCTCTTCTTCCCGTGAACGACCTCGTCGTGCGAGAACGGCAGCACATAGTGCTCCGAAAACGCATAGCACAGCGAAAACGTCAGCTTGTCGTGGTTCCACTTTCGGAAATAGCTGTCCATTTCCATATAGGCGAGCACATCGTTCATCCAGCCCATATTCCACTTGAAGGAGAAGCCCAGCCCGCCGTCCTTGACCGGGTGCGTGACATAGGGATACGCCGTGCTCTCCTCCGCAAAGACGAGCTTCTGCGTGGGCAGGCGATCGACGGCTTTCGACAGTTTTTTGAAGAACTCGACCGCGCCGAGGTTCTCCCTGCCGCCGTACTTGTTCGGAAGCCACTCGCCGTCGCGCTTGCCGAAGTCAAGATAGAGCATACAGGAAACGGCGTCCACACGGAGACCGTCAAAATGGTATTCCTTCAGCCAAAACATGGCGGACGAGAGCAGGAAGCTGTGAACCTGCGTGCGGTCAAAATTGAACAGCATCGTCCCCCACTGCGGCATTTCGCTGCGGCGGGTGTCTGCGTGTTCATAGAGCGGCGAGCCGTCGAAGCGGCGCAGGCCGTGCGCGTCGCGCGTAAAGTGCGCGGGGACCCAGTCCATGATGACGCCGATGCCGCGTTCATGCGCGCAGTTGATGAGGTACATGAGATCCTCCGGCGTGCCGTAACGCGCAGTCGCGGCAAAGTATCCGGTGACCTGATAGCCCCAGCTCTTGTCATACGGATACTCGGTGAGCGGCATGAACTCGATGTGCGTATAGCCCATGTCGGAAACATAATCGATGAGTTCATGGGCAAGCTCGCGGTACGACAGCCCTTGCCGCCATGTGCCCGCGTGTACTTCATAGATGCTGATGGGTTTGTTGTAGAGATCGCGGCGCGTTTCGAGATACCGCCCGTCCGTCCACGGAAAGCTCGGAAGCTCGGCGACCATGGAGGCAGTCCCGTCCTTTTCCGCGCGCACCGCATAAGGGTCGGCGCGGTACACGGTCTCGCCCTCCCGCGTCAGAATTGCATATTTGTAGAGCTGGCCCTCGCGTGCAAAGCCGAGATGTGCCTCCCACACGCCGGTCGTGCCGACCGTGTGCATGGGATCCGCCATGGGGTTCCACTCATTGAAATCGCCGACGACGCTTACCGCGAGCGCTTCGGGCGCCCAGACCGCAAAACGGTAGACCGTCTCGCCAAACTCGCCCGTCCGCGCGTGACAGCCGAGCGCCTCATAGGCTGCGGTCGAAATGCCCTCGTTAAAATAATACAGTTCGTTATCATCCAGATGAAACGCCATTCCGGAGCCTCCCGCCGGGGGGGGAACTGCAAAAGCGGCAGCCGAAAGCAACTCCGTCCCCCAGTTCTTTTTTCTATCATACCACATTCTTTTCGCTTATGGTATAATCAAATGCAAGAATAAAAAAGCGCCTTGTCAAACGTAAGCGCCGATGCAGCAGCGCTGTGTCCTCCCTTGGGTTTCACAGCGCCGCGGCTCGTTCCGCTTTACGGAATTTCCAATGCGATCCGAACGCCGTGACTCGGCGTTTGTGCGGCATGGCGTCCCAAAGGAACCCGTCTATGCAAAACCTCCTGCTCGCCGCCGAAGTGGTCGTTCCCCTGCTTGTGCTGTTAGCCGTCGGCGCCCTTGTGCGCGCATGCGGGATCGTGGACGCCGCGACCCTCACGCGTGTCAACCGTCTCATCGTCTATGTTGCGCTGCCGTCCAAGTGTCTATTGAGCCTTTCCGAAAGCGATCTTTCGCGTCTGTCGGAGAGCGCCCCCGTCATGCTGTTCATCGCCGCCGGGATTCTTCTGGTGTTTCTTGCGGCCGAGCTGATCGTTCCGCGGCTTTGCTCCGTGCCGGCGCGCCGGGGCGTTCTCGTGCAGGCGCTCACGCGCGGCAACGACGCCGTATTCGGCTACGCCGTCGCAAGCTCGCTCCTTCCTGCGCTCGAACTGCAGCAGTATCTGCTTTCGATGGCCGTTTCCACGCCGCTGTTCAACACGCTGGGTGTGCTGACGCTCGAACTGAACCGCGGCGACCGCGTGCGCTTCTGGCCGCTCGTCAAAAAGGTCGCCACGAATCCGCTCTCTCTCGGCTGCATCGCGGGACTGCTCCTGAACGTGCTCGGCGTCCGCCTGCCGCGTGTGCTCGCCTCGCCGCTTCAGTCGCTCTCAGAGCTGACGACGCCGCTCGCCTTCATCGTGCTGGGCAGCCAGCTCCGCTTTTCTTCCCTGTACAGCAATCGTAAGGCGCTTGCCGCGCTCTCCTTCGCAAAGCTCGCGCTTGTTCCCGCAATCGTCCTCGCCGTGGCCATGCTGCTCGGCTTTTCCGGCGCTCGGCTTGTATGCATCTTCGCGATTTTCACCGCACCCGTCGCGCTCGCGTCGTTCCCCCTGGCCTGCGAATACGGCGGCGACGAGCATCTTGCGGGAGAGCTTGTCGCAGTCACGAGCGTTCTTGCGATTGTGACGGTGTTTTTCTTTATCTTTACGATGAAACAGATCGGAGGTTTCTGATATGACAAAACGGCTCTATCTGGAGGACAGCCACCTGACGGCCTGCGAGGCGACGGTCGAATGGATCGAAAAGACGGACGCGGGCTATGACGTGACGCTTGACCAGACCGTCATCTTTGACAATGCGGGCGGACAGCCTGCGGACACGGGAAGGCTCGGGGACGCGATCGTTCTCGGCTGCGATGAAAAGGACGGAAAGCTTCTGCACCACATCGACCGCCCGCTCACTGTCGGGCAGCGCTATCCGCTCACGCTGGACTGGGCGCGCCGCTTCGACTTTATGCAGCAGCATACGGGCGAGCATCTGCTCTCCTACGCCGCCTATCGGCACTACGGCGTGAACAACGTGGGCTTCCACCTTGCAAGCGACTGCGCCACAATCGATCTTGACGCGCCGCTCACGCAGGAACAGCTCTCGGAAATCGTCCGCGCAGCAAACGGCTATGTCTTCCGCGACCTGCCCGTTCACGCGACGCTCTATGAGAGCGAGGATGCGATCCGTGATCTGCCGCTCCGCAAGCATGCCGAGGGCGTCCGTACGCCCATCCGCCTTGTACGGATTGAGGAGGCGGACTGCTGCACCTGCTGCGCGCCGCACTGTAACCGCACCGGCGAGGTGGGCGGCATCATCGTGACCGACGCGGTCCGCTACAAAGGCGGAATGCGGCTGACATTCCTCTGCGGCGGGCGCGCCTTTGCCTATGCGGAGGCGCTGCATCGCGACATGGACGCCATGGCGCGCGGCTTTTCGACCTCGCGCGAGGCCGTTTTGGAGACCGTCGCAAGGCTCCGCGAGGAGCACGGTCGTCTGCGCCGCCGCGAGAAGGCGCTGCTTGGCGCGCTGAACGCATATCTTGCGCGCGATCTTGCCGCAAACTCCGTGCGCGCGGGCAAGTGCGCGCTCATCGTCGCGGAAGCGGAGGATTGCGCACCCGACCGGCTGAAAGCGCTCGCTTTGCAAACGCTTACGGATGAACGCGCGCTCACGGTGCTGCTGAGCGTCTCGGGCGGGAAGCTCGGTTATGTGCTTGCCGCAACGCCGGCGCTCGGGCTCGACATGGGCGAGCTGTGTCAGGCGGTCAATGCGGCGGTCAACGGCCGCGGCGGCGGCAGGGGTACGCTTGCGCAGGGCGCGGCTGCGGTCCCCGCTGCGCTCGGGGAAACG
>HF985394.1 GCA_000432015.1 Clostridium sp. CAG:1024
TGCGGGCGAAGAGACTTGAACTCATACGCCTGTCGGCACCAGAACCTAAATCTGGCGCGTCTGCCAATTCCGCCACGCCCGCACGCCCGACAGAGAATCTTTGGTGACCCGTCGGAGATTCGAACTCCGGACACCTTGATTAAAAGTCAAGTGCTCTACCGACTGAGCTAACGGGTCAGGATTGGCTGGGGTGGCAGGATTTGAACCTACGACTGACGGAGTCAAAGTCCGTTGCCTTAACCGCTTGGCTACACCCCATCGTTTTTCCGCTTTGTAGAATAAGATGGGGTGAGTAGTGGGACTCGAACCCACGACCTCCTGGGCCACAACCAGGCACTCTAACCAACTGAGCTATACCCACCATGGACTCTATCGGCTCAAACCAATCCGCCCGACATCACACTTGCTCAGCACCCCGATCGGATTCCCCCGTTCGGGGTGCTGCGCTGATGGCGCGCCCGCAGGGATTCGAACCCGGGACCTACGGCTTAGAAGGCCGTTGCTCTATCCTGCTGAGCTACAGGCGCAGGCAAGAGTTCCGAGAAATTATTATAGCCATGCTTTGGCATTCTGTCAATGGGAAAAGTAAAATTTCTAATCCTTTTTCCCGAATTACCGATCCTTGCCGCAGCACTTCTTGTACTTCTTGCCGCTGCCGCAGGGGCAGGGGTCGTTACGGCCCACCGTCGCTTCCTTCACAAAGATCCCCGCGCTGCGAAATTCCTTCGTGATCTCGTGGCGGCGCTCTACCGTCAGCACATCGTCCCACTCTTCAAGGCCGTACAGCCAGCTCGCCTTTGCGTTCAGCATGTTGTAATACAGCTTCTCCGGCAGGATCTTGAGTGAAAGCTCGGACTCCTCCGTCAACGTGTCGAGGTCGAGCTCCTTTTCAAGGCTCGTATTGATACCGTCCAAAAAACCCGCAAACACCACCGGCTCCATCGAAAACGACGCGGCCAAATCCGCGAGCTTTCCCTCATACAGGAAGGTCTTTTCTTTCAGGATCTTCTTGTAATTCTCCGTCTCGGCCGTGAAATACTCGTTCCAATACTGCTGGTGCTGTGCATCCGTCTCGAGCGCTTCCGCACGGGCAAGCCATTCTTCATACAACGCCATATGCAAACTATCCTCTCCGTTCTTCAACGTTCTACAATCTACCACATTTTCCCGCAGGATGCAACCGTTGCTTGGATATTTTCATTCCACAACAGCAGCGCGGCCTCGCCCGTGTCATCATAATACCGCGGTCTCCGCCCCTGCTGCAAAAAGCCCAACCCCGCGTAAAGCTGCTGTGCGCCCGCATTCGTTTCCCGCACTTCCAGCGTCATTTTCTCCGCGCCGCGCTGTATCGCCCAGGCCATGAGCGACAACAGCATTTTTTTTGCAAAGCCGCGTCTGCGATATGCCGGAAGCACGGCGATATTTGTCACATGCGCTTCGTCGTACAGCGTCCACATGCCGCCGTAGCCGACGATCCTGTCGTCCACAGTCAGCACGAGATAGCAGGCCACGTCGTTGCGCAGCTCGGACAGCAGCGACAGCTTCGACCACGGCGAGCGGAAGCAGATGCACTCGATCTCATATACGGCGGAGATATCCCGTTTCTGCATTCGGCGGATCTCGATCGATTCCTGCAACTCCATGCCGTCACGCCTCCCGTTTGTGCAGGCGCTCCGCCTGCGACGCGCGAAGGTACAGCGGCAGCGCCCGCTCCTGCGCGCGTTCCGTTCTTCTTGCGGCAAGCCGCGCAAGCGCCCCGGCGTCCGGATAGCGCGCCGATGCCGGATCGCTCTGCGCAAGCCCCGGAACGTCGCCGGCAAAGCGAACGATTCCCGGCAGACGATCCAGATATTCCGCGACCGCGACCGCTTTCGGCTCTAAAAGAACGTTTTCGCCCTCGTAGAGCGCCGCATACGCGTTTCCGTTGCGTGCATCGATCATTGTGCAGACCGGCTCGGAAACGCCGCGCAGTGCCTCTCTGAGCGTTTCCAGCGCATTGCAGCCGATCACCGGCTTCTGCATGGCATATCCGAAGGCATTGGCGATACAAACGCCGATACGCACGCCAGTAAACGAGCCGGGGCCGATATCCACGGCAAAATAGTCCATTGCGGAAAGCGTTTCGCCCGTCTCCGCAAGCAGGCGTTCCACAAGCGGGAGCACAGTCTCCGCATGTTTTTTCGTATCGTCCGCGCTGTACCGGGTCACTTCGCCGTCACGCCAGAGCGCGACCGTTGCGACCGGTGCCGTCGTCTCAATCGCAAGAAGCTTCATAGTTGTTCCAGTATCCTCTCATAGACCGCGCCCTTTGCTTCGGCAAAGACCGTTCGTTCTTCCGCGCCGCTGCCCAGGATCGTCAGTTCCAGTCGTTCCTGCGGAAGGGCTTCCTCCACAAGTTCCGCCCATTCCATCACGAGAACGGCATTCTCGCGCAAATAATCGTCAAAGCCGATCGCGTATAACTCGTCCGCGTCCGAAAGGCGGTATGCATCAAAATGATAAAGTTTCGGTTTCGTGTCGTACTCCTGCACGATCGTAAACGTCGGACTGGTGACCGTATCGACGCCGAGCGCTTCGCCCATACCGCGCACAAGCGCGGTCTTTCCCGCGCCGAGATCACCGTGGAGCGCCACAAATGCCGGGGGCGTCAGGCACTTCGCGAGTCTTGCGCCGAGGTCGAGCATGTCCGTCTCCCGTGGGCAGCAGATCTCCTTCCGCATCATCGGTCGTAAATGCCTCCGTCCAGAAGTTCGCGTGCAAACGTGCCGAAACGATCCTCCATGATCGCGAGTCGAATATCCTCCATGAGCCGCAGGGAGAATCGCAGATTATGCATGGAAAGCAACTGTGCGCCAAGGATCTCATTCTCCTTGACGAGGTGCCGGAGATAGGCGCGGGTAAAGCCTGTGCGGCAGGCGTAGCAATCGCAGTCCTCCTCGATGGGCGTAAAGTCGTGCGCATACTTCTGATTTCGCAGATTCATCCGGCCGTGCCGCGTCAGCGCCATGCCCGTGCGCGCCATACGCGTCTGCATCACGCAGTCGAACATATCCACGCCGCGCAGAACGCCCTCGAGGAAGCAATCCGGACTGCCGACGCCCATGAGATACCGCAGCTTGTTCTCCGGCATATAGGGCATGATCTCCTCGAGCATTTCATACATCACATGTTTGGGTTCGCCGACACTGAGACCGCCGATGCCATACCCAATGAAGCCCATGGAGGCAAGCGTCTTGGCGCTCTCAACGCGCAGGTCCTTATACATGCCGCCCTGCACGATCCCGAACAGCGCCTGATCCTGCCTCGTATGCGCCTTCTGACAGCGCTCCGCCCAGCGATGCGTACGCTGCATGGCGCGCAGGGTATACGCATGATCGCTCGGGTAGGCCGCGCACTCGTCAAAGCACATCGCAATATCCGCGCCGAGCGCCTGTTCGACCTCCATCACGCTCTCCGGCGTAAACAGATGCCGGCTGCCGTCGATATGCGAGCGGAACTCGACGCCGTCCTCACGAATATCGTTCATCTTTGCAAGGCTGAACACCTGAAATCCGCCGCTGTCGGTCAGGATGGGCCGGTCCCAATGCATGAAGGTGTGGAGACCGCCCGCCTCTCGCACGAGCTCGTGGCCCGGGCGCAAATACAAATGATACGTATTTGCAAGAATGATGTTTGCTTTGACGTCCCGGAGATCCCGCGGGGTCATTGCCTTGACCGTCGCCTGCGTGCCGACAGGCATAAAGATCGGCGTATCGATCACACCATGGGGCGTATAGAGCTTTCCGAGCCGTGCGCCGGACTGCTTGCAGGTCTTGATCAGTTCAAATCGAAAGGGCTGTTCCATCGTGCCTCCTCTTCCCGTCTCTTACAGGATCATCATTGCGTCGCCAAAACTGAAAAAGCGATAGCGCTCCCGCACGGCGTGTTCATACACCCGCAGCATGTCCTCCCGCGTTGCAAGCGCGGAGACCAGCATCAGTAGCGTCGATTCCGGCAGATGGAAATTCGTGATCAGCGAATCGACCGCCCGGAAACGGTACCCCGGCGTGATAAAAATGCCGGTCCAGCCGCTGCCCGCGTGAACGATGCCGTTTTCATCCGCGACGCTTTCGAGCGTGCGTGCCGACGTCGTGCCGACCGCGATGATCCGTCCGCCGTTTTCGCGCGCCCGATTGATCTGCTCCGCGGCCTGTTCGGAGACTTCGTAATACTCCGTGTGCATCTTGTGATCCTCGATGCGCTCTGCGGAGACCGGCCGGAACGTGCCGAGTCCAACATGCAGCAGCACGTCTGCTATCGCAACGCCCTTTTGCCGCACGGCGTCCAGCAGCTCGGTCGTAAAGTGCAGTCCGGCAGTCGGTGCTGCGGCAGAACCGCGCTCATGTGCATAGACGGTTTGATACCGTTCCTTATCGTCAAGCTGCTCCGTGATATACGGCGGCAGCGGAACCTGTCCCGCGCGATCCAGCACCTCTTCGAAAATGCCGTCATAGTGCAGATCGATCAGGCGGCCGCCTTCCGCGTCCGTCTCTCCCTCGACAGAGATCCAAAGCTCGTCGTTTACAACATACCGATGCGTCGGTTTTGCGCGCCGTGCCGGACGTGCAAGCGCCTTCCAGCGATCGCCCTCCACGCGTTCCAGGAGAAGAAACTCCATGTTCCCGCCCGTATCCTCTCGCTTTGCAAACAGGCGCGCCGGGATGACGCGGGTCGTATTTCGCACAAGCACATCGCCCGGCTCCAGATGTTCCAGAATATCCGGGAACATGCCGTCGGTGATCGTTTTCGTCTTTCTGTCGTAGATCAGCAGCCGCGAGGCCGCGCGATCCTTCGTCGGGGTCTGCGCGATCAGCTCATGCGGCAGATCATAATAAAAATCGCTGGTTTGCACTCTGTTTCAGCGTCCCTTTCCATAAGTATACCAGAATATTATAGGGTAGTGCGAAAAAAAGTGCAAGAGGACGCGGCGTTCCTGTGATTCGACAGCGCGGCGCTGTGATTTTTGGGACTTCTGTCGCATAAAGTACAACAGTATTGCGACGGGGGGAATGAATGGTGCGTATTATCGTATTGAAAAAGAAAAGTCTGCTGTGGATCGTTGCGGCGCTGCTTTGTGCGATCGCCGTCATCGCCGCGGTTGCGCTTTATTCCCGCGGAGACCGGAAAAACGTCTATCCCTCTGCGGCTATGCGCACCCGCATTGAGGAATACGAATTGAATGTACTGGCTGGAAAAAAACGTGAACTCCCGGTTTACAGTGTGGATCGAACGGATAAGAAGATCGCGCTCACGATTGATGCGGCGTGGGAGGATGATAAAACAGAGTTTATTCTTGAAACGCTCGATCAGTTTCAGGTGAAGGCGACGTTTTTCCTCTGCGGCGTATGGGTGGAAGCCTACCCGGAGGACGTCAAGGAGATTGCGGCAAAAGGCCACGAGATCGGGAACCACAGTCTCACGCATCCGCACATGAACAAACTCTCCGCCTCGGAAATCCAAAAGGAGATCACGACCTTGGACGACACCATCGAGCAGTTGACCGGCAAACGCTGCAAGCTGTTCCGTGCGCCGTTTGGCGAGTACAACGATACAGTCATTACGGCGGTGCGGGAAATCGGCTACGAGCCGATCCAATGGAACATCGACA
>HF985395.1 GCA_000432015.1 Clostridium sp. CAG:1024
CGAAGATCGTCTCCTCGCCTGCGCCGCCGACAAGACGGTCGATGTTCGCACGAACGGTGACGCGCGCCTTGGCGCGCAGCTCGATGCCGTCCATGGCGACCGCGGCGATGACGGGTGTTTCGATGACCTTCGGGTTGACGCTCATCTGCACGGCGTTGAGCACGTCTCGACCTGCAAGATCGATGGCGCAGGCCTTTTCAAAATCGAGCGGGATACCTGCGCGCTGTGCGGCGATCAAAGCGTTGATCACGCGGTCAACGTTTCCGCCTGCAAGGTAGTGCGCCTCGAGCTTGTTGATCGAAACGTTCAGGCCGGCCTTTGTCGCCTTGATGAGCGGGTTGACGATGCGGGAGGGGATGACCTTGCGGATCCGCATGCCCACAAGCTGGAGAATGCCGACCTTCACGCCGGATGCACGTGCGGAGATGAACAAGCCGAGCGGCACAAAGGTGAAGAAGAGGATCAAGAAGATGATCGCGACGATGATAATGATGATCGGGCCGAAGAATTCCATAATTACCTCCTGAGTTTTTAGTGTTCGGGGAACGAGCGGCGTCATGCGCCGAGCGATTTCATGATGTATGCGACGGCGTACAACAGGAGAATGAACAGCGGAATGCCGATGCAGAGCCAAAGCCATTGCCGGCGGACGAGCGCCGGGTCGGCCTTTTCGGCGGGATGCTCAGCCTGCTGTGCCTTTGCCTGTTCGAGCGCCGGGTTGCATTTTGGACAGCAGGGCAGCTCGGAAGAGTACAGAATGTGACATTTTTTACAGTATTTCATCCGAAAGCACCGCGTTTATTTTGCCGTGGGACGCACGAGCACATACAGCCCCTGCACATCCGTCACCTCAACGGCGGTCTGCGGTTCGAGAAACTCGCCTGCGGTCACCACGTCGATGCGCGCGCCGTCGATCTCCGCGATGCCTGCGGGGCGGAGCGCGGTCACGGTCACGCCGAGCTTGCCGAGCAGCGCCTCGCGCGTCTTGGCGTCGTTTCCGGTGGAAGGCGCTTCGATCGCATCGTTCAGTACGAGAAAGGACTTGGAAAGCCGTCCCTTTTGCAGTGAGCGTATGACGACAAGCAGCGCGATGACGATGACAATGAGCACGCCCGCCGTAATATAGGTCGCAGCAATGGGAGACCCCCAGCCGATCTGCATGACGATCACCGCAAGCAGCGACAGCAGCCCCACTGCGCCGGGAACGCCGACACCGGGCGTGAACATTTCGATGAGCAGCATGAGGAGCCCGACGATCAGGCAAACGATGGTCGGAACAGCCGTTGGGCCAAGCAGTTCGAGAAGCGACACGGACAAAACCTCCTTACCCTAATGGTTTAACCATATACTACTCATATTATAGCATACACAGGAAAAAACATTTGAAAATTTTTTGCGACGGCGCGCGCTTGACAAGCGCTGCTGCATACCATATATTAATTAACATAAAGCACAGGAAAAAGCTGCGATTGGGAAAGAGTAGCAAAACGTGCGTTGACAGCAAGAGAGCGCGGGCGGTACGCTGAGAGCCTGCGCATGTCAAAGGTTTTGTGAAGTGCCTCCCATAGCCGCCTGCGACAAAGCGGAGTGCCGCCGGTATCGCAGGACGCAGAGCGCGAGCGTTACAGCGCGCAGCCGGATGATCGTCCGGCGACAGAGCGGGGAAAGAACAGTCTCTCCCAAATAAAGTGGAACCGCGAGCGCATTCGTCTTTATGGAAACAGGACGGATGCGTATTTTTTTATAGTTGGAGACAAAACGATGTTTGCTACCATGAGAGAAGATATTCGCTGCATTCTTGACCGCGATCCGGCGGCAAGGAACGCGCTGGAGGTGTTTTTCTGCTACCCGGGCTACCATGCCGTCCGCGCGTACCGCAGAGCGCATTGGCTGTATACGCACGGCATGAAAACGCTCGCGCGCCTTGTGTCGGAGTGGTGCCGCTTCCGTACGGGCGTGGATATCCACCCTGCGGCGCAGATCGGGCGGCGGCTTTTTATCGATCATGCCTGCGGCGTGGTCATCGGGGAAACGACGGTGATCGGGGATGATGTAACGCTGTATCAGGGCGCGACGCTCGGCGGCACGGGCAAGGAGACGGGCAAGCGACATCCGACCATCGGAAACAATGTCACGATCTCTGCGGGCGCGGCGGTACTCGGGCCGTTCCACGTCGGAGACCATGCGAAGATCGGCGCGGGTGCGGTCGTGTTGTCCGAAGTGCCGCCGTACGCTACTGTCGTCGGCGTGCCGGGACAGATCGTGCGGATGCGCTGCTGCCCCGCGGGACTCGATCACGCGAATTGCGGCAAGCGATCCGAAACGTGCGAATACGCGAAAAAATGCGAAGCGTCTGCCGCGTGCTGTCCGCGCAATGCGGAGGGCGAGGCCGGCGTCGACCTCGATCAGGTGAATCTGCCGGACCCTGTGCAGCGACAGATCCGGGAATTGACCGAGCGTATCGAAAGACTGGAAAAGCAGCGCGAGGCTGTGCTATAATATTTCATCATTCAGGAGGTTGACCCAATGCAACTCTATAACACCATGCACCGCAAAAAGGAAGAGCTCATACCGATCCACCCCGGCAAGATCGGCATGTACGCCTGCGGCCCGACGGTTTATAATTATTTTCATATCGGCAATGCGCGGCCCTTTATTGTGTTTGATACGCTCCGCCGCTATCTGGAGTATCAGGGCTATGAGGTCACGTTCGTCCAGAACTTCACGGATATTGACGACAAGATGATCCGCCGTGCAAACGAAGAGGGCGTCACGGTCAAGGAACTCGGCGACCGCTTCATCAAAGAGTACTACACCGACGCTGACGCGCTGGGCGTCGAACGCGCAACGGTGAACCCCCGCGCGACGGAGCATATCGGGGACATCATTCACCTGGTCGAGACGCTGATCGAAAAGGGACACGCATATGCCGCCGAAAACGGCGACGTGTATTTTTCCGTGCGGAGCTTTTCCGGCTACGGCAAGCTGTCCGGACAGAATATCGACGACCTTGAGAACGGTGCGCGCGTCGATCCCACGGAGCAGAAACGCGATCCGCTCGATTTCGCACTTTGGAAAGGCGAAAAACCCGGCGAGCCCTCCTGGGATTCGCCGTGGGGCAAGGGCCGCCCCGGCTGGCATATCGAGTGCTCGGCCATGAGCATGAGCATCCTCGGAGAGACATTCGACATTCACGGCGGCGGGCAGGATCTCATTTTCCCGCACCATGAAAACGAGATTGCGCAGTCAGAAGCGGCAACAGGCAAGCCTTTTGCCAACTATTGGATGCACAACGGCTATATCAACGTGGACAACCAGAAGATGAGCAAGTCGCTCGGCAATTTCTTCACCGTTCGCGACATTTCAAAGGAGTTTGACCTCGAAGCGGTGCGCATGTTCATGCTGTCCGTGCATTACCGCAACCCGGTCAACTTCTCCCGTGAGCTTATCCAGCAGGCCGAGACCGCGCTTGAGCGTCTGCGCACCGCGCGCGAGCGCCTGGAAGAAGCGCAGCGCGTCGAAGCAACGCCGGAGGATGCGGCGTATCTCAAGGAACTGGACACCATTCGCTCGCGTTTTGAAGCGGCAATGGACGACGATCTGAATACCGCGGATGCGATCGGCGTTCTGTTTGATCTCGCGCGCGTGTCGAACATTTTTGTGACGGAACCGCGCGGCGGCAGCGCCATCGATGCGGGTAAGGCGCTGTTCGGCCAGCTGACCGGCGTATTGGGGCTGCTTCAGCATAAAAAGGAGCAGGAATTCCCGGCAGAGGCGCTGCAGCTGCTCGACGAACGGCAGGCCGCGAGAAAAGCGAAGGACTACAAGACCGCGGATGCGCTGCGCGACCGTCTCCGCGAGATGGGCTTCGCCATCGAGGACACGGCGCAGGGGCCGAAACTGAAAAAACTGTAAGCCGCGTCCGCCGATGGACGTAATGTAATAGGAAAGAAATGACAGGAAAGGAACGAGGGATCAATGACGAATCTGTTTGACATTGTCATGCTGGCCATGGGCGTGTATGTGCTCTATGCGGGCATCACCGGCAAGGGAAAGTTTTACGCAATGGACAACATCAAGGAGGGCATGGAGAAAAAGTTCAAGAGCACCATGCGCAAGTGCTATGCCGGCCTCGGCATAGTCATGCTGCTCAACAGCTGCGTTTCGTTCCTCCAGAGCTATTTGTATACGGTGAAAGACGGCGAGGTCGTTGCAAAGCAGGATCTCGGCAGCTGGGCGTTCCTGACGCCGACGCTTTTCAACGTTCTTATCTATGTATTTCTCGGCCTCACGATCGTGGGGATCGTTCTGATGGCAGTTTTGATGCGTAGATTTGTGGATAAGGAAGCGGAGAAGCGCGCCCGTACGGAGTCCGATCCCAGGGCGCAGCGGCAGGCAGGACACACGCTGCCTGTCGACGCTTTTGACTTTGACGATGAGGATGAAGCGGAGAATACGGAGAACGAGAAGGAGAACGACTGAAGACCTTCGAGCGTAAAGGGGGAAGGCGAATGCGGATACTCGTAACGGGCGGCGCCGGATACATCGGATCGCATACCTGCTTGGAATTGCTGAACGCGGGCTATGATGTGACTGTGGCGGATGATCTTTCCAACAGTTCGGAGACCGCATTGCTGCGGGTGCAGGAGCTTGCAGGAAGGACGCTTGATTTCTACAGGATCAACGTCTGCGACAAAGCTGCGCTCGGACAGCTGTTCGGGGAGAAGCCCATCGATTGCGTCATCCATTTTGCGGGCTATAAAGCCGTCGGCGAGTCCGTGGCAAAGCCGCTTACATACTATGCCAATAATCTCGGCTCAACGGTCGCGCTGTGCGAGACGATGCTGGCGCATGGCGTATCGAAGATCGTTTTTTCCTCGTCTGCAACGGTGTATGCTGCGGATAACGGCATACCGTACACGGAAACGGGTCGAACGGGCGACTGCTCCAATCCATACGGCTGGACCAAGTTCATGTGCGAGCAGATACTGCGGGACACGGCAAAGGCTAACGCGGGGTTTTCTGCGGCGCTGCTAAGGTATTTTAACCCGGTCGGCGCGCATGAAAGCGGCTGCATTGGAGAGGATCCGGCAGGCGTCCCGAACAATCTCATGCCGTTTATTGCGCAGACAGCCGTCGGCATTCGAAAAGAGCTTTCCGTGTTCGGCGACGATTATGATACGCCGGATGGGACGGGCGTTCGCGACTATTTGCATGTGTGCGATCTGGCGCGCGGGCATGTCGCGGCGATCGACTATCTGCAAAAGCATGAGGGCGTGTACGCGTTCAACCTTGGGACGGGGCGCGGGACGAGCGTGCTTGAGATGATCCGTGCATTTGAACGTGCGAGCGGCGTCAAGATCCCGTACCGTATTGCGGAGAGACGGCCGGGCGACCTTGCAATGTATTATGCGGACCCGTCGAAGAGCGAGCGCGAGCTGCACTGGAAAGCGGAACGTTCGATCGAGGACATGTGCAGGGATGCGTGGCGCTGGCAGTCCAACCATCCGCACGGGTATACGGACTGACGCGCACGGCGCAAAGGAAAGGTACGGCCTGTGTATGACAGTCTTGCGCGGGCCGTTTTTTGCCGCACCCCTCCGCTTTGGCCGAAAACAGGGGAGTCCGATGAAAACCGGACTGAAAATATATTCTGAAAAAACGAAATAATATACAAACATCTCGGAGAATATTCTAGGGAAAACGGCGTTTTTTGCTCGAATGACAGCATTTTTCAATTCAAGATTTGAATAAAAATACCAATACAACCTGCTGTTTTTACATTGACAAAGAATGAAATATGATATACTATAACAAAAAGATGTAGAATCGCGCTAAGAATACGGAAGATCCGTGAAAGCGAGCGCACAAAGGCCCGGGCCTTTGTCATGTATTGCATACTGCAATACATGAATGAACGTCTCGGCGCAAAGGCGGAGGCATGGTTACAAGAAAGTACGTCCGAGACTACAAGTTTTCCGAGACACTTACGGATAAGGGCCGTCTCAAAACGGAAGCGGTCTATGTCGGAGCGTACTACCGTCTTGCGGAACCCGCGGCCGCAAAGAAAGCGGCGCGCAGCCTCCTTGTGCTGCTCGGCTTGGCGTGGTGCATCTTTGTCGGGACGATGATCCCGAAGACCGGCGCGATGCGGCTGACCTATGTGATACTGCCGCATGCGTTTTTGGCGCTCCCGCTTGGGTATTTGTTCGGCACGGCATATCGGACGTGCAGGGCGAAGGAACGTTTCGTCCGCTCCGAAGCGGACAAGCTTTCGGGAAGGATTGCGCCCGCCGCCGTTTCCGGCATGGCGCTTTCGGGCATTGCGCTTCTCGGTGAGATCGTTTCCGCGATCGTGTTGCCGGAACGCATGATGGGCAGCGACCTGCTGTTCGGCGCGGGAGACGCGGCGCTTCTTGCAATCATGGCGTATGCGTTCCGAAACAGAAGCCGCTTCCGTACTGTCCGGGAGGAGGATCCGCCCGAGCGGGCGGATCAACCGTAGTTATTATTCGCGTGAGCAACGGCATTGCGGACGCGGCTAATAAATAATAAGCAGTAAATCAATAAGGAGGAAACAGAAAACAATGAGCAAGACCCTGAACAAAGTTCTGGCGCTCGTGTTGGCGCTCGCCATGGCGTTCGCTCTGGTTGCATGCCAGACGACTACGCCGACCACCGAGCCCACGGATGCAGCAACGACTGAGCCAGCAACCGAGCCCGCCACGGAAGAAAAGCCCTCGACCCTCGTCGTCGGCTATTCCCCCTTCTCCGAGAAGTTCAGCCCCTTCTTCTCCAAGACCGCCTATGACCAGGATGCGTACACCATGACGCAGGTCGGCCTGATCGGCAACGACCGCGCAGGCAACCTGATCCTGAAGGGCATCGAGGGCGAGACCGTTGATTACAACGGCAAGGACTACTTCTATGATGGCATCGCGGATACCGACATCGTTCAGAACGACGACGGCACCGTGGATTACAACATCAAGATCCGTGACGACATCGTCTTCTCCGACGGCACGCCGATGACCATCGACGACGTCATCTTCAACATGTACGTTCTGTCCGATCCGACCTACGACGGCAGCAGCACGTTCTATGCTGTTCCGATCGAGGGCATGGCGGAGTATCGTGCGGGCATGGAACTGCTCAGCAACATGATCGTTGCGGCGGGTCCGGACAACACGGATTTCACCTACTGGACCGAGGACGAGCAGAAGGCGTACTGGGATGCGTTCTGGGCAGCGGGCGAGGGCTTCGCGCAGGAGATCGCGGATTACTGCAAGAACTACGGTGCGACCAACGTCTCCGAGGGCGCGGCGCTGTGGGGCTTTGAGGGCCTCGCCGCAGATGCGACCGCCGCTGATTTCTTCAAGGCGATCGTCGATAAGTACGGCTACGATGTGTCCGACGACGGTATCAACGCCGAGACCGCAGGCAGCGCCATCACCGACCTGATCAACGCACAGCTCGGCGACAAGGCCGATGCGTATGCCAAGGGTATTTCCACCGGTGAGAGCGCCGCGAACATCGCGGGCATCAAGAAGACCGGCGACTACAGCATGACCGTGCATTGCACGAAGTTCGAAGCAACCGCTATCTATCAGCTGGGCGTCTCCGTTGCGCCGATGCACTACTATGGCGACGCTTCCCTGTATGATTATGACAACAACTCCTTCGGTTTCCCGAAGGGTGACCTGTCCCTCATCCGCAGCAAGACCACGCACCCCATGGGCGCCGGTCCGTACGTCTTCGAGCAGTATGAAAACGGTGTGATCACCTACCATGCGAACGAGCTCTATTACAAGGGCACGCCGAAGACCCAGTACCTCCTGTTCCAGGAAGGCTCCGACGGCGATAAGCTGGCGGGCGTCGTTTCCGGTCAGTTCGACGTCACCGACCCGAGCTTCAGCCAGTCCACGGTCGACTCCATCAAGGAGTACAACGGCGGCGAGCTGACGGGCTCCGTCGTCACCACCGACACGGTCGATTACCTGACACGGTCGATAACCTCGGTTACGGCTACATCGGCGTCTGCGCCGCAACGGTCAACGTCGGCGGCGACAAGGCCAGCGACGCCTCCAAGGATCTGCGCAAGGCATTTGCCACGCTGTTCTCCGTATATCGCGATACGGTCATCAACTCCTACTACGGCGAGCGTGCGAGCGTCATCCAGTACCCGATCTCCAACACCTCCTGGGCAGCGCCGCGTCCGGCCGATGAGGGCTACGAAATCGCCTACTCCAAGAGCGTTGAAGGCAACCCGCTCTACACCGAGGACATGTCGGAAGAGCAGAAGTACGATGCAGCGCTTGCAGCGGCGGTCGGATACCTGAAGGCTGCGGGCTTCACCTATGACGAAGCGGCCGGCAAGTTCACGGCTGCGCCCGACGGAGCAAGCCTCGTTTACGAGGTCATGATCCCTGCGGACGGCATTGGCGATCACCCGGCATACGGCATCCTGACCAACGCGAAGGAAGCGCTGGCCAAGATCGGCATCACGCTTGAGATCACCGACCTTACCAACTCCTCCGACCTCTGGACGGCTCTGGAGTCCGGCAACTGCCAGATGTGGGCAGCGGCTTGGGACGCAACGATCGATCCCGATATGTATCAGGTCTATCACAGCTCCAACATCTACGGCCTGCCGGGCAGCACCGAGTCCAACCACTACAGCATCCAGGATGCGAAGCTCGATGAGCTCATCATGGCTGCTCGTGAGAGCGCGGATCAGAGCTACCGCAAGGCGACCTACAAGCAGTGCCTCGACATCATCCTCGACTGGGGCGTTGAGATCCCGACCTATCAGCGGCAGAACGCGGTCATCTTCTCCACGGAGCGTGTCAACATGGAGACCATGACGCCTGACATCACCACGTTCTACGGCTGGTTCAGCGAGATCGAGAACATCGAGGTCTATTGAGAAACCGAGCGGTTCTGAGCCGGCGTTCCGAATGGAGCGTCGAAAACGATAGCTGAATACCAGTTAAGACCATGGGCGCGATTCGCGCCCATGGTCTGCGCGGTTTGATATGCGCCGAACGCACAAAATGCGCTGCGGCGCATATCAAACCGGGTAAACTGCCGAAGAACACGGCATCCGGAGGAATGGGGCCGGTCATACTCATTCGAAGAAAACAGAAAATGGTGGGTGGTAACTGACATGGGTGAATTTCTCATCAAGCGTATCCTATTGTGTCTTTTGATCTTATTCTTTGTAATGTTCATTGTCTACGCGCTGATGTTCTCTCTGCCGACGAGCTATGTAGAGACGATGGCACGTGAGCTTGCGACCAAACCGGGCAGTTTGAAGTCCGCCTCGGAATGGCTCGCGGAGTTAAACGCATCCTATGGATTTGACCGCGGCGTTGTCGGCGGATACTTCCATTGGCTCGGCAGCGTTGTCAAGGGCGACTTTGGCGACAGCTGGTATTGGACGGTTCCCGTAACGCAGAAGCTCAACGACACGGTCTGGGTCAGCTTCTGGATGGGACTGATCGCCTTCATTCTTGAAGTGGCGATCGCGATCCCGCTTGGTGTGACCGCTGCGCGCAAGCAATACAGCGTCACGGACTATGCGGTGACGGTTTTCGGACTCATTGGTATTTCAATGCCGACATTCTTTACGGCCACCATTTATAAATTGATTTTTAGCGTCAAGCTGGGCTGGTTCGATATTGGCGGTATGCAGGGACGCAATTATCATCTGCTGTCGCCGACGGGGCAGTTCTTTGACGTGTGTCTGCATTTTGTGCTGCCGATCCTGACTCTCGTTACGGTCAGCATCGGTTCGCTCATGCGCTATACGCGCACAAACATGCTCGAGGTGCTGAGCTCGGATTATATCCGTACCGCGCGTGCGAAGGGACTGTCCGAGAAGAAGGTCATCAATCATCATGCCTTCCGCAACACGCTCATCCCGCTCGTTACCATCCTCGGCGGCTCGCTGCCCGGTCTGTTCTCCGGCGCGCTGATCACGGAGACGTTGTTTGCGATTCGCGGCATCGGCTATGCGTCGTATCATTCCATGATCAACGGCGATATTCCGTTTACGATGTTCTATCTGGCGTTCCTGTCCATTCTGACCTTGCTCGGCAATCTGATCTCGGACATCTTGTACGCCGTTGTTGACCCGCGCGTACGTGTGCATTAAGAAGGGAGGGAATCGCGATGGAAATGAAAAAACGAAATACCAACAGTCTGAACGAGACCCTCAAAAAGCGTGAGGCCGCAGAGCGCGAGCGTCTGATGAACGAGGTGCAGGACGGCGAAGAAAAGGTCATGGCGCTCGACGATACGCAGCGCGTTAAGGTCCTGTCCCCCGGCCGCCTCGTTATGAAGCGCTTTTTCCGCAATAAACTCGCCATAATCGGCCTTGCGGTGCTGATCTTCATGTTCGTTTTTGCGTTTATCTGCCCGCTGTTCTATCCCTATTCGCAGACGCAGATTTTTTACAAGTACGGCAAACTGGTCGTTGACTACGCCAGCGCGACGGAGCGCAAGGAATCCACGGTCTATGACCCGAACACCGGGATCGACGTCCATTATTCCGTTTTGAACCGCATGGACTCCTACATCAGCGAGATGGAGGGGAAGGGCGAGGCGGAAATGAGCGTTACCGACACGGACGGTGCAGAATATGTCGTCAATAAGCTGGGCGACCGTGTGTATTCCCTGTCCGCAAGCGAAACGCGTCCGGTAGCGAACTATTTTGAGAAGGCGACCGTTGCAAGCTACAACAAACTCGGCAATTCGTTTACTTGGAATAACGGCGCATTGTCCGAGGAGTTCCAAGCGGCCGCAAGCAAGGCTGTTCAGGACGGAAAAGAGACCTTCCGCTGCGAGGGCGAGCAGTATACCATCACCATGCAGAAGAAGAACCGGTATTCCATCACCCGCTCGAATTCCGGCGTGGAGTTTATCGGGCGCAGACTGGGCGACGGGTTCAAGGCTGAAGCGGATGCGGCGATCGCGGCCGGACAGAAGAGCTTCGAGTTCGATGGAACCACCTATAGGCTCCGCGCACAGGCGGGCGGCTATCTGATCTATACAGAGGGCGCGCGCAATATCGCGAGGATCGCCTCGACCTTTGTTTTCAATAATTACGACAACACAGTGCAGATCTCGGACGACGTGAAGGCGCAGGCGCTGCTTGCACTGTACGGCGACGGCCGGTTCAGCGTGGACGGCACGAACTACAGCATCGCAAAAAAGAACGGCAAGATCATTCTGAGCGGTGCAAACGGAGAGATCGCAGAGCTCAGCAACTATTCCGTTCGCCGCTATTCCGGTCAGGACACGCTGGATCTCGCCTTCAAGGAAAAGGTCGCAGAGGTCATCGATGAGATGATCGCAAACGGACAGACCAAAACGTCGTTCGTATTCAGCCTGCCCGCAATGGACGCGGAAGCAAACTATATCTACGACGAGAACGGCAAGCTCACCTACGAGGACACGAATCTGACCGTGACCCGTACCACCACGCAGTATGTCATCAACTGCGAGCAGACGACCTACCTTATCGATATCCACGCAAGACCGAGCAAGGAGCATTGGCTCGGCACCGACGGCGACGGTATGGACCTGCTGGCACGCGCCATGTACGGCGGCCGCATTTCACTGATGGTCGGCTTCGTCGTCGTACTTCTTGAGACTTTCCTCGGCATCATTCTGGGCGGCCTTGCGGGCTTCTTCGGCGGCTGGGTCGATACGCTCATTATGCGACTCGTCGATGTGTTCTACTGCATCCCGAGTATGCCGATCCTGATCATTATGGGCGCGTTCTTCGATGCACTCAAGATGAACGCCTATGTGCGACTGATCTGGCTCATGGCCATTCTGGGCATTCTCGGCTGGGCGGGCGTTGCGCGTCTTGTCCGCGGTCAGATTTTGTCGCTCCGTGAGCAGGAGTTCATGGTTGCGGAAGAAGCGACGGGTATGCGCGCAGGCAAGCGCATTTTCCGCCACCTCGTTCCGAACGTTATGCCGCAGCTGATCGTTTCCGCGACGATGGGCCTCGGCAGCGTTATCATCACCGAGTCAACGCTTTCCTTCCTGGGCCTTGGCGTCAAGCACCCGCTTGCGACCTGGGGCAACATGATCAACTCGGTGACGGGTTCGTCCGAGGACATGATCCGTTATGCGTACATCTGGGTTCCGATCGGCCTGCTGATCTGCCTTACGGTTATCGCCTTTAACTTTGTCGGCGACGGTCTGCGCGACGCCTTTGACCCGAAGATGAAGCAGTAAGGAGGACAGAACGATGGCAAAGAGAAAGAATGCGTCCTACATCTCCGGTAAGGAATCCAAAGAGATCTCGCGCTTTAACCGCAAGCTGACGCGCAAGCTCGAGAAGCAGCGCGCGGCGAACGCAGCGAATCCCGCGGCCTATACGACGACCATGCACGACGAGAATAACATCGTCGAGTTCGATAATGTCTGCACTTATTTCTTCACGGACATCGGCACCTGCAAGGCGGTAGACGGCGTGACCTTCAATGTGCCGAAACGCACGACCGTCGGTATCGTCGGTGAGTCGGGCTGCGGCAAGAGCGTCACAAGCCTGTCGCTCATGCAGCTGCTCCAACGTCCGCAGGGTCAGACAGTCGGCGGCGAGATCCGCTTCAACATGGGCAACGGCAAAGCTTATAATATCGTGAATACGCCGACCGAGGAAATGATGAAGATCCGCGGCAATCACATGTCCATGATCTTCCAGGAGCCGATGACGAGCCTGAACCCCGTGTTCCGCTGCGGCGCGCAGGTCGATGAGGTCATCACGCTGCACAATCCGGAGATGAGCCGCGAGCAGGTGAAAGCGCGCTCCATTGAAATGATCAATATGGTCGGTATCGCAAATGCCGAGGGCGTTTACAACATGTATCCGCACGAGCTTTCGGGCGGTATGCGTCAGCGCGTCATGATCGCAATGGCGCTGGCCTGTTCGCCGGAACTCATCATTGCAGACGAGCCCACGACAGCGCTCGACGTGACGATCCAAGCACAGATCCTCGATCTGCTGAAGGAACTGAAAGAGAAGATCAACAGCTCCATCATGCTGATCACGCATGACCTTGGCGTCATCTCCAACATGGCAGACTATGTTGTCGTCATGTATGCGGGTCGCGTCGTGGAACGCGGGACCACGGAGGATGTGTTCCACCATCCCATTCATCCCTATACGATCGGCCTGATGAAATCCAAGCCGGTTGTCGGGAAAAAGGTCGAAAACCTGTACAACATTCCGGGCAACGTTCCGAATCCGGTCAACATGCCCAATTACTGCTATTTCCGCGATCGCTGCGAAATGTGCGTGGACAAGTGCCATGGCGAGTACCCGCCGCTTATCCGCGTCAATGATACGCATTTTGTGTCCTGCTGGCGCTATGCGGACGAGGGCGAGATCCTCGGGTATCCGAAATCTGTAAACGTGGAGGAACTGTAAGATGGAAGAGAAGAAGAACATGACTCCCGCAGCAGAGAATGAATACCTGATCGAGGTCAAGGATCTCGTCAAGTGGTTCCCGATCAAATCGAGCTTTTTCAAGCGCACGATCGGAAACGTTCGGGCCGTGGATGGCATTTCGTTCAAGATCAAGCGCGGTCAGACGATGGGTCTCGTCGGCGAGTCCGGCTGCGGGAAATCGACCGCAGGTCGTACCATGCTCCGCCTGATCGAAAAGACGTCCGGCGAGGTCTGGTTTGACGGACAGGAAATCTCATCCCTGCCGAAGGAAGAGCTGCGCAAACTCCGCCCGCGGATCCAGATCATCTTCCAGGATCCGTATTCGAGCCTTTCGCCGCGTATCCCGGTCGGTGAGATCATCGGCGAAGCAGTGCGCGAGCATGAGATCGTTGCGCCGGAAGAGTATGATGACTATATTTCCCGCATCATGCGTGCCTGCGGCTTGCAGGAGTACCACAAGGATCGCTATCCGCATGAGTTTTCCGGCGGACAGCGCCAGCGCATCTGTATCGCGCGCGCTCTTGCGCTGAACCCGGACTTTATTGTCTGCGACGAGCCGGTCTCAGCGTTGGACGTGTCGATCCAGGCACAGATCATCAACCTGCTCAAGCAGCTCCAGCGTGACTTTGGCTTGACATACCTGTTCATTTCACATGACCTTTCTGTTGTCGAGCATATCTCCGACACGGTCGGCGTGATGTATCTCGGCACCATGGTCGAATATGCCGAAACGGAGAAAATCTTTGCCAAGCCCCTGCACCCGTATACGCAGGCACTGTTCTCCGCGATCCCTGTACCGGATCCGGATGTGAAGATGAACCGTATCGTGCTCAAGGGCAGTTTGCCCTCTCCGGCGAACCCGCCGAAGGGCTGCAAATTCCATACCCGCTGCGAGCACTGCATGGATATTTGTACCTACGCCGTGCCGGAATGGAACGAGGTCGAGCCCGGCCACTATTGCGCGTGCCATCTCTATGATACACCCGAGCAGCGCAGCGCGGCGGAGGAGATCTTGGAGAAGGATAAGGTGAGCGGTGAATTCCATGAGCGACAGAAGAAAGAAGAACAGGTACTCTGAGGAGGACGACGGCCGCGTCATCGCCCCGATGAATGTCGAGGGAATGCCGTGGTACGCCCCCAAACCCAAGACGCCGAAGAGCAGCGCGCCGCAGGAAGCCCCCACGAAAGAGGAAATGCGCGCATACCGGTTTGCAGCGCTGAAAGCGGGGCTGCTGATCGCGGGGGTCTATGGACTTGGTGCGTTTCTCTTGATCCTGTTTCTGGTGAAGCTCTGGTCAAAGTAGAAGAATTGTATACAGCGCGGAGGCGGCGTCCCGATGGGACGCCGCC
>HF985396.1:0-443 GCA_000432015.1 Clostridium sp. CAG:1024
ATTTGTTACCCGCTTGCGGAAGTTCCTGTAACGGCAGCGGGCAGAATTTTTGCCGTCATGGCGTGTTGGAGCGGGTGATGGGAATCGAACCCACATAGCCAGCTTGGGAAGCTGGAGCTCTGCCACTGAGCTACACCCGCACACCTCCACAACAGCACATTCTATTTTACTAACTTTCCGGCCGGGTGTCAAGAGATACGGGGAAAAAGGGGCGCTTACTGCCCGTCTTCCGCCGTTCAATGCTGCGCGACGTTCGGAAGAACGCCCGCAACATCCACATAGTAACGATCCATCGTATAGGGATCGACATAGACCTCGACCGTATCGGAGAGAAACAGCCCCGTCGGATCAAACCGAAGATTGTCGCTCAAAAACTCGTGCACCGTGCCGGCCTCGTCCGTATAGCGGCAGCGGACGCGGTACGGAAAGCGGCGGGTATGGTC
>HF985396.1:465-2327 GCA_000432015.1 Clostridium sp. CAG:1024
AAAGGCGCGGTTCTGTTCGACGCCCGTGATCTTCGCGTGCAGGATCCTGCCGTTTGCCAGCAGTTCCTCGCGCCGTTTCGCCTTTGCCCGCGAAAGCAGCAGGAATACCAGCCCGACCGCAAAGAAAATGCCGCCGACGAGCCCGAACACGAACGGAAAGATCCATGCGTTTTCTCCCGTGCCGGCAA
The DNA here is from genome assembly GCA_000432015.1 of Clostridium sp. CAG:1024. Lineage (GTDB taxonomy): Bacteria > Bacillota > Clostridia > Christensenellales > CAG-138 > CAG-1024. The sequence goes on from HF985396.1 coordinate 654, forward strand.
AAGCGATGCCGCCGCCCGCCGCCGCAAGCAGAAACGCGCCGCCGAGCGCCGCGAAGGGAATACCGATCAGCCGGTAGAATTTGATTTCCATGCGTCCGCCTCCTGCTGTTTCATACGTTCTTCCAGTTTTTTCTTGACGCGCTGGATCGCGTTGTCCACGCATTTGGTCGAACGCCCCAGCACCTGCGCGATCTGCTGATAGGACAATCCCTGCAGATACAGCGCGAGCGTCTGCTTTTCCAGCCGGGAGAGCGTGCGCTCGATATCCTCCGCGATCGCCTCGTAGTTTTCACGCCCGATGAGCGTCTCCTCGGGGTCGCTCACATGTGCGCTCGACAGCACGTCGATGAGCGTGCGCTCCGCGTCGCCGTCCTCGTACACCGGGCGGCTCAGAGAAACATAAGAATTGAGCGGCATGTGCTTCTTCCGCGTCGCGCCCTTGATCGCGGTGATGATCTGCCGGGTGATGCACAGCTCCGCAAAGGCGCGGAACGACGCCTGCTTGCCGAACTCATAGTCGCACACCGCCTTATACAGCCCGATCATGCCCTCCTGGATGATGTCCTCACGATCCGCGCCGACGAGGAAATAGGTGCGCGCCTTGCCGCGGACAACCTGCTTGTAACGCGTATACAGCGTCTCCTCCGCAAGCGTATCGCCTGCGCGGATCAGCTCGATGAGCGTTTCGTCCGTCATTTCCTCGTACTTCTTCATCGCGTGCAACGCCGCCCCCTTCGAATCGTCCGGCTCAGTCCCCGATCGCGTCCTGCCTGCGCTTTTCAAACATCAGCACCGCCGCGGCGACGCCGGCGTTCAGCGAATCGATGTGTCCCTTCATCGGGATGGACACGAGGAAGTCGCAGCTTTCGCGCACAAGCTTCGAAAGTCCGTCGCCCTCGCTGCCGATCACAAGCGCGAGCGGACCGTTCAGCCCCTGCTTCGTCATGTCCGTGCCGTGCATGTCCGCGCCGGCGACCCAGAGCTTTGCGCGCTTCAGCTCCTCGATCGCACCGGAGATATTCACAACGCGCGCGACCTTCATGTATTCCGTTGCGCCCGCCGCCGCCTTGACCGCCGCAGCGGTGACGGATGCGCTCCTGCGCTTTCCGATCACAACGCCGTGTGCGCCCGCACATTCCGCACTGCGGATGATGGAGCCGAGGTTGTGCGGATCCTCGATGCCGTCGAGCACGATCACAAAGGGATCCTCGCCCTTTTCCCGCGCGCTCTTGAGAATGTCCCCGACCGTGCAGTATTCCACGCCTGCGGCATACGCCACGACGCCCTGATGGTTCGCCGTCTTTCCGCCGTGGCCGAACGGCATGCACAGTTCGTCCAGTTTGCGTCTGTCCGTTTCGCGCAGAACGAGGTTGCGGTCGCGCGCCATGCGCACGATCTCGCCGAGCGAACCGTCCTGCTCCTTGGTCACGAGGATGCGGTCGATGCTGCGGTCGTTCTTGATCGCCTCGCGCACTGCGTTTCTGCCGATGAGCAGATAAGGCGCTTCATCCGCGCCGCCCTGCTGCATGGCCTCTTCCGGCTCTGCGGGGCGCTCGCGGCGGGCGTCGGCGGGCTTCCGTTCATACGGCTTGTCGCCGTAAGCCTTCTTTTCGCCGTAGGGTTTGCCGTAGGTGCGCTCGCCGTCGTTATAGCGCTTCTTATCGTAGGGCTTGT
>HF985397.1 GCA_000432015.1 Clostridium sp. CAG:1024
ATGTGAACCGTCCGTTTTGTGCAGCACGTTGGCAAGGCCGAGGTGCTGAGGAATATCCTTCCGGCAATTGGCTTTCGTTTGCCTGCTTTTCTTTCCGAAAAGAAAGGAAGGCGAAATAGAAAAGAAGGAGGGACAGCCGCAGCGTCCGCACCAATCGCGAATGCGGCGAACATTTTCCGCGCGGAGACACCAAACAACATAGCGCCGGTGATCCGCAGTGGTGATCGTCACCCGGTTTGAGACGCCCGCGCTGCCGGATTCACACCTGCTTTGCACGGAGCGAATATGCGCTTTGCAGATCGCGCTGCACCCGGCCCAGATCATACGGTACCACGTCATATAGGAAACTGACGATCAGCAGGGGAACGCATACGATCGCTGCGCAGAACAGAGCAAGGAACATGTTTCTTCGCAGGTAAATCCGGATGTATTTCTCTGTCACAAAACCATCTCGTATGGCTATTGCAGCAAATGCCGCGGCGGCTGGGAAGCTCCGCGCAGCGGTTCCCGGCGCGTTCAGAAAAATAGTGTGTACTTTTGGTTATGCAAAAAGCGAAAGCCCCAGATATTGTCTGGGGTTTTCATGGCAAATCACGCGAATTTGGATAAAAATGCACCCCACCTTGCTTCTGGGTGCATTTCAGGTCAGGCGGGTGCAATTTTAAGAATCCGCTGCAACCAAACAGCCTCCACTACGGTATTATTTATACTAGAATTCACATTCGTTTCGTACCGGTGAAACCTTTATGTGGTATTTTTCGTCTTATAGAAAGCCTTATTGGAGGGAGATATGTGAAAAAACTGTCCATTGTTTTCTGGGTATTAGCGATCCTTCTTTCTGACATCATGTGTGCTGTTGTAGCATATAACTACTGCGATTTGCTTTGGGGAGGGAAATACGCCGGGTACAGTGCACCAGCCAGCACAGCTTTTCTATACGCGATCCCATTTGCCATCGGTATGATTGTCAGTATTGTACTTGCGATTATCTGCCGGAAAAAGGCGGCCAAATAGCAGAAAGAGCTCTTAAACACTCAGGAGGTACCATGATGAAACGATTATTTATAATATGCCTTTGTTTCATTCTTCTTGTAGCCGCTTTCGGTTGCAAGGCCAAACCATCTACAGAGGCAGAAAAAGCCAGTTCTGTCTTTCAAGCAACTATTATTGAGATAAAAGACGGAGCGATGCTTGTCAAACCTGTTGATGATTATCCGGAAGCAAACTATGCCGAGCTTATAAATGTAATAATTCAGCATATGTCAAGCTCTCCCGAACCAAAGGCAGGAGATATCGTCGAGATCACATACAACGGCATTATGACGGAAGAAGATCCCCCATCTCCCTGTGGCGTGGAAACAATCAAGATTGTGAGTTCAGGATCAGTAACCGCAGATGAATCGCTTGACGTGCCGGTTCAGGTAAGTGACGTGGGTAGCAATCAGTTCGAAGGGGAGTTCATAGAGGTAAAGCCTGCACGTCCTCCATCCTATGGTGTTTTGTTCTGGCTGCCGGCAGATTGGACACTCGAAGTCACGCAATCCGCTGACGATCCCACCCGTGATCTTATCGTGAGTATCAGGCCCGAATTTCCCGGAACGGAAGGCGTCATAACGCTTCGGCATATCAAAGGCTTCGGCGTATGCGGCACAGGCCTTGAACAAAAAGATATAGAGTTTAATGGCCATCCGGCGCGGCAGGGATTCTATGACGGGAATACGCTATGGAGTCATATTATCCTGAAAGATCCGAAGGACTGTGTGATCATCAATAGCGCTGAAAACTGGTACGAAGAATACGAGGAAGAAATCAACAAAATCCTTTCCACGGTAGAGTTTGTATATTATGAAACCGATACTTCCATACTGGAGCCTGCTGAGAGGATCATCGATTCTGCCTCCTTCGACATCGACGGTGACGGCATGATCGAGGACTGCAAAATAGCGGACGGTCCGACATCCGGACTGTTCACGGTAGTTATCACTGCCTCTGTTGATGGGAATATCAAATACAAAAACACATTCAACCTTGCAAGTGGAAACCTCTCGTTCGGGAAAAAAGATGGCTCGTCATGCATCATCCGGGAAAGAGCTCAGGACCAGGACCCAAAAACCGAACACCTCCCGCTTTCCGTTCAGGACGGTCGCATCGTGATCGACGGACTTGACCCTGTATATGAGGGATACTGGGGCGGCTCTGAATGGAATTATGGCTTGGAGGTACAGATGGAAGTCTGTACGGACGCACAATCATATGTTGATGCGCTTTCTGAGAAGGACAAACAAAAGATCCTTGATTTTGCCAAAGAATGGTATGCGCAGAACTTCCCGAACTATAAGGATATGGTGTTTGAGTTTGCCAAAGACTCGGATTTCGGGTATACCCAATATCCTCAGTACAAGCCCGGAGAGATGATCATCCTGAAAGCTTATGAAAAAGACCATCCCGATAATCGCAGAACATGCTTTATCGCCATATCTGATTCCGGGTATGAGGTGTTCAATGAGGGTTGGTAGTGGACGACCATAATGTCGAGTACGATGGAAAGAAATGGTCGATCTCTGCTTTGGCCACGATGCTTACACAGAGCAAGTGGGGTGTCGCTGGTCCTCGCTATTTTAAATATAACGGCGAGTGGTTAAACGATATTCGGAAGCGACTCGGTAATTGATATGCCATCTATCTACAATCCCGGCGATCGCGCATACATCGTTGAGAGCAACCTGTACCTCCGAGAAGTGGAGGTTATCAAGGTTGCTGGTGGGTTCTGCACTATCCGGTTCGTGGATCGTGGCGGAGGGATCAAGGTTCGGGAGAGTAGGTTATATCCATCCAGAGAGGCTGCAAAGGCAAGTCTCCCGAAGAAGGAAATGCCGAAGAAGTCGCACTGGGAGTTCTAAGGAAGGGCGGATGCTTGGATGATATATGCAAAAGAAGTCTTGCAGGCGCAGCTTGCACGTGGCCTCGGTCTCGATAGATATGCCGAGATCATGCGCGGAGATCCGGCTTCTCCGGATTTCCAGCGTGCTTTCAATGGATATTACCGCATCAGGCGTAATGAAAAATGGAGGCAGCACTACTACGATCTGTTCGCCAAGGCAAAGACTGAGCGTTTCTCCTTTGAGCAGATCATCACGGAACTGTATCGGCTGACCGGGAATGTTGAGGCGTCGTTCAGTTCCAAGATGCTGGCGACGATTGATGCGTCTAAACCAATATGGGACCAGTTTGTTCTTCAGAATCTTGGCCTTGAGCTGATGGGAAAAACACAGGAAGAGAAGCTGCAGAATGCTGTGGCCTTGTATGCCCAGATCGTGAATTGGTACGCCGATTATCTGACCACCGATGAGGCCCGGGAGAATATCTACGAATTTGATCGTCTGCTTCCGGAGTATGCGTGGGTCAGCGATACAAAGAAAATCGACTGCTTGCTGTGGAGCAAGAGGTAACGGACAGACAAATCTTGCTAATGTTTG
>HF985398.1 GCA_000432015.1 Clostridium sp. CAG:1024
TATGTTATGTTCATTTGATGGATGGTTCAGCCGTTCACCGCGCCGCCACAGTATTCACAGCGGCCGCTTGCATCCGGCATGGTAGTTGCGCCGCAATACGGGCAGGTGATTTCCGCTTTGGGTGCGGCTGCCTGCTCGATCTTTTCACGCACATCCTTGCGGATCTGCGTCAGCATCTGCCGTATCTCCTCGCCGAGCTTTTTGCAATTGCGGTACGCTACATTGCTCTCCGGATCGTACCGTGTCGCCATGCCCGGGCGCATTGCGGGCGGCGGAGTGATGTCCACGGAGCTGGAGTTGATCTTGAAGCGCATTTCGTCAAAGTAGGGGTTGTTGACGAATATGGTGATGTAGAAATCATAGGAGTATTCATAGCGCGGCGGATTGTAGCTAATCTCCTTGCCATCCTTATCCTCACGCTTGAGCTCCGAGCGTCTCTCATCGATATCAAGATTGCAGCCCGTCACGTCTGCGAAGTCCAAAACATCCGGGTTGGTCTCCACGAGATTTCTGGCCCGTGTCACCATAAATTTCCCCGCATCCTCGTCAAGAAGCACCTTGGTGTCTGTGCCGAGCGTTCTGGTCGTGTGGAATGCAGCGACCTTTCTCTTGTTTTCTTCCCGGTAGGCAAGCTGCGCCTTGATCTCATCAACAGTGCTGTTGCGCCGGTCGGAGAACCACGGGGAGAGCTTTTTGGCACAGTTTTTGCAGAGATTTCCGTTTTCCAGCTTGCGGTTACCGAGCAAGCCAATCTTCTCCCCACAAATATCGCAATATTTCTTATCAAACAATCCCATACGCGTATCGATCTTTATTATGCGGCGGCCTGTTCGTCCGCCTTGGAATTGAGTATCGCGCCGTAGATGTACAAAGCCGGAACGGTCACACCCGTCAGAATACTTATGACGTTAAACTCGCCGCCGTTGACCAGATTCATCACGATGCTCAAGACGCTGAATACCGCCACGATTGCACCCCATGCGATGAGCTTGCCTGCTTTTTCGCTGCGCTTGCTATGCTTTACGCCCTTGATCCCGGCGATCATCTGGCAAATTCCTCCGACCAGTGTCAGAAACAGCGCTGCCCAATAGGCAAATGTCAGACCAGATGCCGCGCCGACTCCTGCCGCCAACGCACCCAGTCCGCCGACAAACACACCCGCTATGATGGAAAATGCAGCGGCAATGATCATCAGAATCCCGGTGACCTTCAAAACCTTATGACCTTTCATGAGAAATTTTCCTCCTCTGTTGTTCATTTTTTATTGTTTCTTATTCCGCAGGGCGGCCGGTTCCGCACTCTGCGCAAAATACGCTACTGCCATTCGGCATCCCGCACTCTGGACATTTCCATCCGCCGTCCGGCGCAGGTCTTGAGCAAATCCTGGTCTCTGTTTCCTCGGCAAACGCTGCCAGGAGATTAAAGATGCTCTGTGCGCCCTCGCAGCAGTAGTTGTTTGTGAAAACCTCGCCGCCGTCTTGCCATGTCGCGGCAATGCAGCTGTCCGCAACACCGTCCGAACAGACGCCGGGGTAAACCGGAAGCTCCAGCGCACGAAGCTCTTGTCCGATGCTACTGAAATACGCCTGCGCCTTCTTCGGCTCGACGGCAGCATTCTTCTTGAAAATGGTCTTGCCGTCGCCATCCTGATACCGGCAGGAGAAAAGCGTCTGCTTCTCCGGTCGGGATGGCAGCGTCCGCTCATCGAGAAGGAAGCTGAAGCAGTCACGCGCAGATGAGGCATTTTGCTCCCGGTAGATTCCGATCAGCGCCGCTGTTTCACGCACCGCATACTGCTTCTGCTCAAGCTCTGACGTAGCATATGCTTCCTCGGCAATATCCAGCACCAAGGTCTCCAGCGCTTCTGCATGGCTGCCGCTGAGCTTTTGGGTCTCGCTCCCGTCATCGGTGCGCCAAATGACCCGGATTTCGCTGTCGGTCTCGTCCTGGCATCGAGAGACGGCTTTCGGTACTCGGGCAGATCCGACTCTGCCAGCATATTCTGAAGATCAAACCACTGTACCCATATAAGCTGCCAGGGAACCGGGTTGAAAAACGCATCCGTCCCGCTTTCCCTCGTCTCGCCGTTCTCCCGGCTCAAAAAACGTCCGGTCAGCAGAGGCATATCGTTCTCCTGGTAAAACTTCAGCGAAAAACATTTGCAGGAATTCAAATGATTTCGCTGGCAAGTGAATTCGATCAAGTCCTTACCTGCTCTGTACGCATCCGGATTTTCCATTCTGCCTCCGTCCCAGATACGGCTATCGATAAAATGCCGATACAGCGATACGCCTGCCAGTGCGATAAACGCAACCGCCGATACAACAATCAGTATAGTTTTCAACGCTCTTCTCACTTCTGTCCCCTGTTGTCGAACGGGTCTGCGCACTCATGGCAAAAATTTCGGAGATACTGTGCGCTCATACCGCCCATCTGCCCCGCCATAATCATGCCCATGGGTCTTCCGCCGCAGGGATACGGATGCCGCTGAGAATGCTGGAGTATTCCCATAGGAACCATTCGCCGGTAGAGGCCTTCTGCCGCAGCTTCATAGGCTG
>HF985399.1 GCA_000432015.1 Clostridium sp. CAG:1024
ACACGGCAGCAGGTCGAAATGCTCAGGGCGCGGGCAAAGCGTGAGCTTCCGGCGCGCGTCGCCGCTTACGCCGCGGCCATGGGCGTCACGCCTGCCGGGGTCCGCATCACCTCCGCACGGACGCGATTCGGGAGCTGCAATGCAAGGAACAGCCTCTGCTTCTCCTGCTATCTCATGGCGAACGCGCAGCCCGCGATTGATTATGTGATCGTACATGAGCTTGCGCACATTCGGCATAAGAATCACAGCGCCGCCTTTTGGGCGGAGGTTGCGAAGGTGTTCCCGGATTACAGAACGCGGCGGGCGATGCTCTTCATGCCGGCACTCGAAAAGGAGACAATGTAAAAATCTTTTTGCGGATCCTGCAACATTTCGCGCCTTTCCGACGTGTTATACAGAAAGCACACGGAGCGGCGGCCGTTATTCAAAACCGTTTCCGTTTCAAAGGAGGACAGAACCATGAGGCGCTGCCGAAACTGCGGCAAGGAATTGGAATTTGGCGAGGACTACTGCGGCTTTTGCGGCGAGCCTGTTGAGATGCAGACGCAGACGCGCAGACAGCGGCGAAGCATCGGCTTTCCCGCGCTCATTGCGGTGCTGTCGCTTCTTGCGACGTTCTGCATCGGCGCGTGCTATCTTCTGCTGACGCGCGGCCC
>HF985400.1 GCA_000432015.1 Clostridium sp. CAG:1024
GCGTGCCGTCAAGAAGATGTTTAGAAAGCGGATTCAAGTGATTCAGCATTGCTGTCGGCTCCTTTCATTTGAATTGCAAGCTTTTTGAGCGCTCTTCGCGCCCGCTGATCGACGCTGTTCTCGCGCATGCCGAGCAGCGCCGCGATCTCCGCCGTGCGCATGTTGAGATAGTATCGGCAGAGCAGAATGCGGGAGTCCGGTTCGCCAAGGGCAAGGATGCCATCGATCAGCGTTTCGCGTTCCACGTTTGAAAGCGCGATTTCCTCTGCGGACGGATATGCAGACAGGTTTCTGAGCTGCTCCGGCTCTTTGGGCTCGATCCTCTCGCGCCGCAGTCTGCGGACGCGGTCGAGCGCTTTGCTCCTTGCGACCGTGCAAAGATACGCCTTCACGGATCCCCTTCGGAAATCCAGCCGCTGACGGTTCTCATAGATGTAGAGGAAGGTATCGCTCACGCATTCTTCGACGTCCTCGGCCGGACAGCCGGAAAGAATTCCTCGCACAACGAACAGCACAAGCGCGCCATAGTCCCGAATCATGGCTTGCAGCGCGGCTTCCGGGTGTTCGCGGAGCTTTTCGGACAATTCCTCCATGGTCGTTCACCTCCGGTTTGAAATGGCGTCCGGCTTGCCGCCGAACGGATTGAGTACTCGTCCAATAAAGCGCGGCGCTGGCCGGAAATCTGACACGGACGGGCGGATTTTTTTTGCTTTGCCTGCCGTTTTCCGCATTCGACGCAAGCAGCGCCGATATAAAAAAGGTCTCCGCGGTATCGCGGAGACCGTAGGCCTGATGCCGTTTGTCCGGTTTAATAGAGCAGGCTCTTGCCATCCTTGCCGAAGAGGTGTACGACGTTCGCGCCAAAGGTGAAATTGACCGTGTCGCCATAGTGGAAGCCGTTGCGATGCTCGGCCGGCAGATCGACCGTGGCCAGCACGATAACGACGTCCTTGCCTTCCGCGTTGACGTGCAGATGGATGGAGCTGCCCATCATCTCGGAAACATCGACAGTCGCTTTGATGTGGCTCTCCAGCGCCGTCTCGCTGCACAACATGATATGCTCGGGACGCACGCCCAGAGTGATGTCCTGCGGCTCCACGCCCTTTTCGCGGAGAAGCTGCTGCTTTTCCTGCGAAATGCCGAAATCCACGCCGCAAACGGTCACATAGTATTCATCGTTGCTCTTTTGCAGCTTTGCATCAAAGAAATTCATCTGCGGCGTACCGATGAAGCCTGCGACAAAGAGATTGGACGGGCAGTCGAACACCTGCTGCGGCGTGCCGATCTGCTGGATGAGGCCGTCCTTCATAATGACGATGCGGTCGCCGAGCGTCATCGCTTCGGTCTGGTCATGCGTTACATACACAAACGTGGTATCGATGCGCTGACGGAGCTTGATGATCTCCGCGCGCATCTGGTTTCTGAGCTTTGCGTCCAGGTTGGAGAGCGGTTCNNGGGGTTGGAGGGGGGTTCGTCCAGGAGGAAAACCTTCGGCTCGCGGACAATGGCACGGCCGATGGCAACGCGCTGACGCTGTCCGCCGGAAAGCGCCTTGGGCTTTCTGCCGAGGTACTCGGTGATGTCGAGAATCTCCGCCGCCTCGCGAACGCGCTTATCGATCTCTTTTTTCGGCATCTTGCGGAGCTTCAGCGCAAAGGCCATGTTCTCGTACACGGTCATGTGCGGGTAAAGCGCGTAGTTCTGGAACACCATTGCAATGTCGCGATCCTTCGGCGCAACATCGTTGACGAGGCGGTCGCCGATATAGAGCTCACCCTCGGAGATCTCCTCGAGACCCGCGATCATGCGCAGCGTTGTGGACTTTCCGCAGCCGGAAGGCCCAACGAGCACGATGAATTCCTTGTCCGCGATCTCAAGATTGAAATCCTGCACGGCGACCACGCCCTTGTCGGTAACGAGGAGGTTGGCCTTGCCCTCTGCGGGCGCTTCGCCCTTTTTCTTCTTGGCCTGTTTCCCGTCGCTGCCGGAGAAGGGGTAAACCTTTTTGATGTTCTTCAGAGTTACGTTTGCCATACCATTTGACTTTGACGGGCACGAACTTC
>HF985401.1 GCA_000432015.1 Clostridium sp. CAG:1024
GCCGCCCGTCTGTTCGCCGCTCTCCGAGGTGTTGACGACGTCCGCATCGTTCCGGCACCGCAAGACAAGACCGCCGCCGTTTCCGCCCATGATCCCGGCAATATAGCTTCCATTGGCCGTCACTGCGCCATAATTCTCGCAATCTGCGACCTCTTTTGCGCGCCCCGCTATCCCCGCGACCGACGAGATGCTGCACTTGCCCTCCTGCCGTGTCGTCACGCTGCCGCGGTTGACGCAGCCGCGCACCGTCGTTGCGTTGCCTGTGATCCCTCCCGCATTTCCGCCTTCAAAACGGGAACGCGTCGAAACATAAATGCCGCTGACCGTAATAACGCCCGCATTTTCGCAGTCCGTAACGTCTGCCGCAGCGCCCGCAACGCCGCCCGCAAACTGGCCGACGCACTGAACGTTCCCTTGATTGTCGCAGTCTTTTATACTTCCCGCGGCGCCGGCAATACCGCCGATATAGCTGTATCCGCTGACCGCGGCGAAATTCCGGCAATGTGTGAGCAGCCCCTCCGCTTCTCCCGCAATACCGCCCACATAGGTCGCTCCAAGTTCATATGACGAATACACGTTTCCGCGGTTGTCGCAATCCTCCGCGGCACTGTTCGTCCCGGCAAGATACCCGACAACGCCGCCCGCATATTTCCCCCCTGCGACGACGCTGCATCCATTCCGCAGCCCGGAAAGGGACGCCTCGCTGTATGCAACAATGCCCGCAACATAGCTGCCGTTTGCCCTGACGGTTCCAAACACCGATAGATCCTGGAGCTTTGCAGATGCGGCCGCATACCCAAACAGGGCCTGATAATCGCCCTCCGCACGGATCGAGAGATCGGAAACGGTGTGTCCATTCCCGCAAAACTCACCGGAAAACGGCGTTTCGCGACTGCCGATCGGCTTCCACTCAATTCCGCTCAGACTGACGTCGCAGAGAAGCGCTGCGCTCTTTACATCCTCGAGGCCTTCCGGCGCGGTTCGCTCTCCGTTTATCAAATCTGCAAACCACAGCAGTTCTCCGCCGTTTGTGATCTGGTAGAATCCGTTTTTGCAGTCCGGCTCCGCCGCTTGTATCACGGGCGCGCTCTCCTGACGGATCGCGTCCTGCAATTCTTTGGCCTTTTCGCGCATCTGCGCACGGCTAAGCGTCGGATAGCTTTCGACCAACGTCAGATACAGCGCGGAAGCGGCTTCGTCCGCCTGCGCAGCAGCGCTCCCTACATATGCCGCCATGCTGCGAATCAGCGCGGTCTCTTCTTCGGAAAGCGCATCCTCGTCCGTCGCGAGCAGCAAGACCTTGGTTTCGGAAGCCGGGCGCGACAAATCGACCGTGCCTGTTTCATTCAGGCATCGGTATGTACCCTCCACGCCGTCGATCGCCCTGATGCATGCTTCGGACAAGCCCGAAAAGGTATGTCCGTTTACACGCTGCATCGCCTCCGCAAGGCTTTCGCCAAAGCAGAAGCGTATATGCATCGGCGCGATCAAAAGCTGTGTTTTTGTTTTTGCCGCGAGCAGAAAACTGCCTTCTTCGTTTGGATCCGGCGTTGCCGGAATCGGATCTGTATTCTCTTCGACCGGAGTTTCCGTAGGGTACGGCGACGCACTGGCAGACGCTTCATATTGTATTTCCGGCGCATCCACAGACGTCGCGGACAGGCCGTCGTCTTCTGCGGAAGCAACGTCGGAAAACGGTATGCCGGATTCTTCAGCGCCAGGGTTCCCGCCCGCAGCGAACGCGCTGATAGGCAAAAGCATCCAGCAAAGCATCGCGCTTATGACACGAATCAAGCCCCGGCTTGCAGTTTTCATCCGACCCTCCGCTTGTTTTCGGAAACGAATGCAACGCAAGCGCACGCCTCATCAAAAAAACGCCTCTTCCGTTGGTGGGAAGAAGCGATTCTTGACAACAGCGAGGCCATGCCTCCGTTTCATCGCAGCATTTACGCGAGATTACGGGTGCATAGCGATCAAGGCGCTCCGAAAAGCGGCGCTGCCACGCATGATTTCAAATGCGCCTGCCGCTGCACGGATACGCTTGTCCTGCTTGAATAGTCAGCATCCTACTCCCGGAATGTACCATTCCGTTTAAGGCAGGTCTCCTGGCTTACGGTCATCCTACTTCCGCCCCTTCTCGAACGCGCTTTGCGCTCAATGGATCCGGCGGGTTCGTCGCGCTTACAGTAACGGGAGTTGCTGCGGACTCGCACCGCATTCCCTTTTCACCGATGTGAAATCTCACACCGACACCTTAAACCCAGCACAATATATAGTAGTTTATATAACTGCAAAAGTCAATATCTGCGTTCGCGAAATAAGTAATATATTATCTATTTAGCTGCTTTCCCAGCCGCTTTGCACCTGCGTGCGGAGAAGCTGCTTTTGCGATATTCCGTCTTGCCTTGTCAGCCAGCTTGCATGACGCCCGATTCTACAAAGCTCAAACGATTCATTACCGATTGAAAACCGCACAGAAATTTAAGTACCCTCTGAAATTAC
>HF985402.1:0-196 GCA_000432015.1 Clostridium sp. CAG:1024
TTTTTAGAAGAAAAGAAATCGTACCCCCTCTAAGAGATCGTTTCTCCCCTTATTAAAACATGATAAAACTCCCCCCCTCCGAATAGTAAATTTTCATACAAATATTACAGATTTCGTATGTTTTTGCCGATTCGCTTGACAAGTACCCCCCCCCCCCCTTCTTAAAAAACGCCCGTGTTTAATGATGGGAGGCACT
>HF985402.1:212-5359 GCA_000432015.1 Clostridium sp. CAG:1024
ATCGGCAGCACGTCTGTAAATTCGTCAGGGTCGTTTCCCCGCGCAGCGGGCGTTTCTTTACGAATCCGATCGAACGGGACATACTGCGGCGTACCGCAGCGTAGCTTTTGTATGGAGCGTTGGGCCTGCTCCCGTATACCGCATGCGGAGCTCTGCGCGGCATAGCAAAATCTACTAAGAAGGGTTCGATAGTTTGTCATGTTCTTGACCCGGTCGTTTCGCATTGCCCTGCTATCATGCGGCAGACGGTGCGGTAACCGGAAAGGATCCGTGCGCTTCCGGAACGAAACGGTTCGCTCCGAATTTTAATAACAATGGGGGTAAGTACAATGAATTACTCTATATGTACGCATTGGAAACGGGCGCTTTGCTTTGTGCTCGCTTTTGCAATGCTGCTGACGCTCCTCCCCGTGGGAACGCTGGCTGAGGGCTCGGAGACGGTTCCCGCCGCAGACGCGGAAACGACCCCTGCGCCCACGACCGCGGAATTTACGGTCAAATTCCTTGACTGGGACGGCACGCTGCTCTCGGCGCAGACCGTTCCACGCGGGGACGCCGCGATCGAGCCGGATATGCCCACGCGCGAGGGCTACCGCTTCATCGGCTGGGACAGGGACTTCGACAACGTGCAGTCGAACCTTGTCGTGACCGCGCAGTATGAAAAGCTCGACATCTGCACCCTGCGCGTCATTTACCGCTATGCAAACGGTACGTCCGCCGCAGCGCCTGCCGTCTCGAGCTACCGCAAGGGGCATTCCGTCGATCTCACGATCGAATCGCCCGTGATCTCCGGCTATACGGCGGACAAAGCGCAGGTTCATTTTTCGTTTGATGCGATCGACGGCGACCACACCGAGACCGTGACCTACACGCCCGCCGCAGTGACCTATACGGTGGAATACCGCAGGGAAACGCTCGCGGACGGCGTTTATGAAACGGACGCGGCCGCCACGCAGACGAAGACCGGCCTGTACGGTGAAAAGCGCACCGTCGAGCCGGAGCAGTCCTACGAGGGCTTCACAAAGCCGAAGGCGCAGCATGTCACGCTGGGCAGCGACACGGTCGTCCGCTTCGACTATGCGCGCAAGAGCTATCGGCTGTCCTTTGACTCGAACGGCGGCGATCCCGTGGATTCGGTCTATGTCAAGTACGGCACAGCCCTTGCGGATCTTTCGCTCCCGACGCCCGTGCGCAGCGGCTATGTGTTCGCCGGCTGGGAGAACGCGCCGGACGCGATAACGGGCAGCGTTACGCTCACGGCCGCATGGACGCCCGCAAACACGGCCTTTACGCTCGTATACTGGTACGAGACCGTGGACAACGCGGACAAATACCTCTTTGAAAAGAGCGTGGCCGCAGACGCGCTGACCGGAAGCACCATCACGCTTTCCGACGCGCAGAAGAGCACGGCGAACCTCGGAAGCAAGGCCCGCTTCTTCTCCTTCAAAAAGGCGGATACGAACGTTGTGGCAGCCGGCGATGGCAGCTCTGTCGTGAACGTGTATTTCAGCCGCAACAGCTACACGGTGAAATTCCTTGTGCGCCGGGGCTACGGCTGGAGGGAGCTCGGCAGCCTCACGGCAAAGTTTGAGCAGGACGTCGAGCAGCTGTGGCCGACCGCAGAAAACTGGACGCTTGGCGGAGCCAAGCCGAGCGGGTTCTACGGCTGGAAGGTCGACGGCATCGCCAACGACATCGTTTCCAATCCCATGACGATGACGGAAGACCTCTGTGCGGACAACGCCGACAAAACAAAGAACGCCGTCGCGCTGACCAACGCGCACTACACGGCGGACCTCAACTACATGTTTGAGAGTCTCGACCAGAGCTCGCCGGAAAACGGCGATACGCGAAAGCTGTACAACGGCGTGTATTACGATCGGAGCGCCGTGTATTCGCAGCAGAACGTCGGCGCAGACGCGCCGCACTTTTCTCCGAAGCTGATCTCCGGTATGACGAACGCCGCGGTCGTGTATTCCTGCGGTAAGAAAGACCATCCCCGCGGCAGCAGCCATTGCGATAACTACCTGTATTACGACCGGCTGAGCTACACGCTCACCTTCAAAAACGGCACGGCGCAGGTGGGCGCGGCACAGCAGCGCAAATTCGGCGCAAGCTTGGCCGGGACCGCGCCGGAAACACCCGCAGCGCCGCCCGCGGGCAAGACGGGCTATGTGTTCACGGGCTGGTATACCGTGAGCGACGAGAACGCCTGGACGGACGACACGCGCGTGGATCTGGAAACGGCGACCATGCCCGCGCAGAACCTTGAGCTGTACGCAGGCTGGCAGGCGCCGGTGCATACCGTGACCTTCGACGCAACCGGCGGCGCGCCGACCCCGGAAGCACAGACCGTCCCGCACAAGGGCCAGATCGACGAGAGCCGCGTGCAGACGCCTGTGCGCGAGGGCTATGACTTTACCGGCTGGTACACGGAGAGCGGCATGCATTATGTGCTGTCGAACGCCGTGATGCGCGACCTGACGCTCATTGCGGGCTGGAAGGAGGCCGAGCTGACGGGCTACTCCGTGCGCTATCTCGACGAGAACGGCGAAACGCTCCTGCCGACTGAGACCGAGGACGGTCAGACCACGGGCGAGACCGTGACCGTCACGGCCGAGCCGTACCTGGACAATAACGGCGTCCTTTGGCTGCCCGAGACGAGCAGTGCGACCCGCACGCTTTCCGGCAACCGCGCGGAGAACGTCATCACCTTTGTGTACCGTCCCGCGTCCGAGGTGCTGCTCACCGTGCGCTATGAGACCAAGCCCGGCGAAACGCCCGCGTTTTCCGACAGCGAAACGGAACGCATCCCGAACACGAGCGTTCCGGAGAACGGCCTTTTGACCGCGGACTTCAACGACTATCCGGGCTATTGGCCGGATGCGTATCAGAAGAGCGTGCGGCCGGTCTTTGATAAGGAAAAGAACGCCTTCGTCGCCGAGATCGTGTTCCTGTATACCGCGAACGAAAAGCATCCCTACACGATCAAGCACTTCCTCGAGCAGCCGGACGGCAGCTACGAAGAGCAGACCGGCGACCGCGAAACAAAGCGCGCGCCGCTTGCAGCGCGTGTGAGCGGAACGCCGAACCGGTATGCCAACTATACGTACCGGCAGGAAAAGAGCCGTTCGTCCATCACCGTAACGGGCAACGAGGCGCTCGACGTCATCGCGCTGTACTATGATCTCGGCAGGCACACCGTGTCCTACCGCATCCGGACGGGCGACGAGGGCAAGGGCAGCCTTTCCGGCACGACGGACTATGCGGGCATCCGGCACGGCACGCTCTTTGAAAATGCAAACGCAGCCGCGCCCGCCGTGCAGCCGGGCCGCGGGTACAAGGCGACGGATTGGAGCCCCGCCATTCCCGCCGGCACGACGGCGATCGAGCGCGACCATGTGTTCGAGATCGGCTTTGAACGCGACGATGCGCAATACCACCGCGTGATCTATGTCGCAAACGGCGGCGTGGGCGACGACCTTGTGGACGACAACAACGGCGCGGGCTATCTTGCCGGCGCAGAGACCACGGTCTGGGAAAACCTGTTCACGGCGCCGCAGGGCAAGAAGTTCACCGGCTGGGATACGACGCCGGACGGCAGCGGCGACGCCTATAAAGAAACCGACGCGCTCGTCATGCCGGATGCGGACGTCACGCTCTATGCGCAGTGGAAGCCGCTCGATTCCTATACCGTCATTTACCTGAAAAACGCGGAGGACGCGACCGGCACGACCGCATCGCAGAGCTTCTCCGAGGGCGACGGCGTGGACCTCCGGGAAAACGGCTTTACGCGGCGCGGCTATCGCTTTACGGGCTGGAATACGGCGGCGGACGGCTCCGGCACACGCTATGCCCCGGCGCAGCCCTATGACACGCAGACGGATCTTTCGCTCTATGCGCAGTGGGAAAAGGACCCCGAAGCGTGGCACCGTGTGCTCTATGTGGCAAATACGCCCGAGGGCGCTGTCGTTTCCGGAACGGCGCCTGTAGACGGCGGCGCGTACCGCAAGGATGATCCCGTCGCCGCGGCGGCACGGGGCGATCTTTCCGCAGTGCATTATGTCTTTACGGGCTGGAACACGGAAGCGGACGGCTCCGGCACGGCCTATGCGGAGAACGCAGCATTCGACTTCCCCTATGCGGATCGCGATCTCACGCTCTACGGCATGTGGCAGCGCATCACGTTTACCGTGACATATATGCTCGACAAGGGCGACGAAAACGGGTATACTGAATACAGAAAGGATACCGTAAACGAGGGCGACGATTACATCGTTGCCGCAGACGCGGTGCTCGAGGGCTTTGTGTTCTCCGGCTGGAAACTCGACCGGACGGACGGCGCCGTGACGGAAGAGCTCCCGAACGTGACCGAGGATCACATCCTCTACGGCGACTTTACCGCGGCGGAGCGCAAGCTCACGATCCGCTATCGCTTGACGGACGCTGCGAGCAAGACGTGGACGACGCTCGGACAGCCGATGACGGTCGCGCCGGGCACGAGGCTCGACGCTCTCCTTGCAGCAGCGGAGAGCACCGTGCTGAACGACAACCCCGGCTATACAAAGCTGCGCGGCTGGAACGGCGACGAGGCGTTTACCATGGCGGCGGAGGTCATGCCCGATGCGGACTTCACGGTCTACGCCGAGTTTGAACGGATCACGGCGGGCTATACGATCCACCATGTCGAGCTGGGCAGCGGCCGGACGCTCGCGGACGATACCACGGGCAGCGCGCTCTTCGGCGCAACGGTCGTCACTGCGACAGCGAAAAAGGCGATCGACGGGTATGTCTACCACAGCGACACGGGCAACATCCTGATCGCTGCGGAGCCCGAAAAGAATGTGGCCACGATCTACTACACGACTGCGGCAGCGCAGACCGGCGAGCTGACGATCCAAAAGACCGTGACCGGCGAAAAGGGCGACAAGACGAAGGCCTTCACCTTCACCGTGACCTTTGACACGACGGTCGTATACGGCAATCAGGAGAGCACGAGCTTCACCTTCCGGCTGAAGCACGGCGAGCGCGTGACGATTCCGAACATTCCGGACGGCACGCACTATACGGTCAAGGAAAGCGACAACGCGGGCTATCGCGTGAGCACAAGCGGCGCCCAGGGTACGATCCGTGCGGGCGAATCGGTC
>HF985402.1:5395-6475 GCA_000432015.1 Clostridium sp. CAG:1024
CCGCGGGCCGGTACCGCTCACGGGCGACAGCGGCGCAAAGACGCTCGGCGCGATCCTCATGGGCGGGTCGTTCCTTGCGATCATCGTTCTCGTGTTCATCGTCCGCAGACGGAGAAAGCGTTCCTAACGACGGCGGTCTGCCGCCGCCGCGGTAGCGAATGATCATCAATCCGGGGAGGGGATGCGGCGTTTCGCATCCTCCTCTCTGTATCGGAGGGAAATCGCATGAAAGCAGGAAACGGGCAGAGCCTTGCGATCCGGTTCGCGATCCTTGTGTTTGCCGCGGCGTTTGTCGTGGGCGGCGTCATTTTCGGCAAGGCGGCGCTCGAGGATCTACAGGGCGACAAGAGCTATGCGGCGCTCCAGCAGCAGATGATGCAGGTGCAGACGCAGCCTGCGGGGAACGATACGCCTGCATCCGCCGCTCCCGCGGCAGACGCGCCGGGCGAAACGCCGACGCCGGAAACAACGCGCACATCGGAGATCGATTTTGCCGTGCTCAAGGCGATCAACCCGGACGTATGCGCGTGGCTGCGCGCCGAGGACACCGTCATCGACTATCCCGTGGTACACGGCACGGACAACGAGTATTACCTCAAGCACCTGTACACGGGGCAAAAGAACCGCAACGGTTCGGTGTTCGTGGACTGCGGCAACACGGGGCTGTTCACGGAGCAGAACACGCTCATCTTCGGCCACAACATGCAGAGCGGCGCGATGTTCGGCACGCTCAAGGGCTACAAGAAGCAGGACTACTACGATGCGCATCCGACGATGACGCTGTACACGCCCGCCGGCGACTACACGCTCGAGCTGATCGCAGGCACGGTCGAGGACGGCGCGTACACCTTTGCAAAATGCAGCTTTGACAGCAGCGAGGAGTTCTTCGACTATGTCGCGGATCTCAAGAGCCGCTCCACCTTCCAAAGCAGCGTTGAGGTGCGGGAGGACGATCGGCTCGTCAGTCTCTGCACCTGCACCTACGAGTTCAGCAACGCGCGCTATGTGGTCGTGGGCAAGCTCACGGCACTGCCGTAACGGTCTGCACGCTGCACAAAACGGACGTCTTCTTTTCTTTTT
>HF985403.1 GCA_000432015.1 Clostridium sp. CAG:1024
CTAGAAAGAAAAGGAAGAGAAAAATCACGCCTCAGTGCATGGACCTTTCCAGCCTGCGCACAGGGGGCAGGAGCGAAACGATCACGCAGAGCAGCGTGTCCACGCCGACGGTCAGCAGATTGTAAAGGAACGCGTAGACCCACGGATTCGCAATGCCGTAATCCAGCCCGCCGTCACTGAAGAAGATCGCGCCGGACACGGTCGAAACGAGCATCCGCGCAACGCCGCCCACAGCCGTGCCGAGCGTGAGCTTGTTCGGGAACAGGCTCGGCAGACCGAGACAGGTGAACGCCACGAAATAGTCAAGAATAAACTGTACGGGATGCACGATCCAAGCGCCCTGTACGATCTGCAAAAGCGCATAGGCGAACGCCGCGAGGAATCCCGCCGCAGGGCCGAACGCGCAGGCGTACATCATGAGCGGCAGCATGGAAACGAGCGTGACCGAACCGCCGAACGGCATGGAGAACAGTTTGAAATAGGACAGGACAAATGAGAGCGTCAGCATGAGCGCGCCGTAGACCAGCGTGCGTGTGCGGTTCTGCTTGGAAGCGGCGGGCTGCAGGGCCGCAGTCTTGCGATAGCGCAGCACGGCGATGAGCAGCACAACAAACAGCGCTGCCGCGGCGATGAGGAGCCAGAGCTCCAGCCCCTCAAGAGAGGCAAGTTTTTGAAAGAGTTTGAATTGCATGTGTTTTCCTTTCCGGCGGCACAAAAAAGGCCGTCTATGAGACGGCCATCACAAAAAAGAAACACGCAGGGGGAGGACAGATCCGCGACCGGACGAGGGGGAAACATCGCCCGATCCTGCCGGTGGCCCGGCATTGAACGCTCCCCGGCAGCGCAGCCGCGCCGCGCAGAGAGTGCGCGTCCGAAAGGGAGAATGCTTCAGCGCCGATGCGGCCGCCGATGCAGCGAAAAAACAGACACGCAGATCCGTCCGAATTTGCTCGCGTCACTTTCCTACGATGGCATTACCCAACAGGTTCGAAGGCTGCTTCTCAATCCCATTTTCATGGAATGCACCCGTGACACTGTCATCATAGCATAGCGCTCCAAGGAATGCAAGAGCGCATTCTTGACAAAAATGTATGAATTGCACTACGATGTGAGAAAGCGGGACTGTGCGGAGCCGTCCCGAAACGGAAAGGAATGGAGCAAATGCGCCTCGATAAATATCTGAAGATTTCTCGGCTCATCAAGCGCCGCACCGTCGCAAACGAAGCCGCAGCCGCAGGCCGGGTCACGATCAACGGCAAGATCGCAAAGCCGTCCGCGGACGTCAAGCCCGGCGATGTGCTGGAAATCCGCTTCGGCGCAAAGACGCTGCGCGCACGCGTGGACAGCGTGCAGGAATTTGCGAAAAAGGAACAGGCCGCAGAGATGTATACACTGCTGTCCGACCCTGTGGAGGAAGCGGAATGACACCCCGGCGCATTGCGGGCATCCTGCTTGCGGCAGGCAGTGCGGAGCGCATGGGCTTTGATAAGCTGCTCACGCCCCTTGCCGGGAAAACTGCGCTGCTGCGGAGCGCGGAGGCGCTCGTGCAGGGCGGCGTGACGGAACTCGTCGCGGCGGTCAGCGAGAGGACGCGCGAGACTGCGCGCTTGCTGTCCGTCGGCGTGCCGGTGCGCATTGCGGAGGGCGGCGCAACGCGGCAGGATTCGGTCTATCGTGCGCTGCTTGCTGCGGAGGGCGCAGACATTGCGGTCATACACGATGCTGCGCGGTGTCTTGTAACACCGGAGATCGTGCGCGCGTCCATCGCAAGCGCGGAGGCGTTCGGAAGCGGCATTGCCGCGATCCCGCTCGTGGATACGCTCCTGCGCAGGGATGAAACGGGGCGGATCGCGGTCGTTCCGCGGGAAAACGTCTTTCGCATGCAGACGCCGCAGACTTTCCGCTACCGGGAGATCCTGGACAGCTACAAAAGGGCGGACGGCGCGGCAACGGACGACTGCACGCTATACATGCAAGCGGGGTACACGCCGCGCTTTATCCCGGGGAGCGAGGAGAATTTCAAGCTGACAACGCCGGAGGATTTTATCCAGGCGGAACGGCTGCTCACGCGCTACGGCACGGGCTTTGACACGCACCGGCTCATACCCGGTCGAAAGCTGATCTTAGGCGGCGTGGAGATCCCGTTTGAAACGGGACTGCTCGGGCATTCCGATGCGGACGTACTGACGCATGCGATCATGGACGCGCTGCTCGGCGCGGCAAGTCTGCCGGACATCGGGCATTTATTCCCGGACAGCGATCCTGCATATCTTGGTGCGGACAGCATAGAGCTGCTCGGGCGCGTTCGGGAGCTGCTCGCTGAAAAGGGACTGCGGCCCGTACATGTGAGCGCGGAGATCATTGCACAGCGGCCGAAGCTCGCGCCGTATCTGTCTGCAATGCGGCGGGCGCTTGCCTGCGCGCTCGACGTTGACGCGGATGCGGTCGCGCTCAGTGCGACGACGACCGAGGGCATGAACGACGAGGGCAGGGGGCTTTGCATGTCTGCGCGCGCTGTGGCTTCTGTACGATAACTTCCTTTTCTT
>HF985404.1 GCA_000432015.1 Clostridium sp. CAG:1024
CGGGGCTGGACGGCGGCCTGTGATCTGCGCGCAGGGGACATCCTCGTCAGGAGCAACGGCGAGTATGTAGTGGTTGAGATGGTCGAGCATGAGCTGCTCGAAGCACCCATTACCGTCTACAACTTCGAGGTCGAGGATTTCCATACCTATCATGTTGGCAGCGCAAGCGTGCTGGTGCATAATAAATGCAATAACGAATGTTTATCACCGGAAAATCGCGTTGGAACAGGGAGTCCTAAGAATAATGGTACGCCAAACGGAACATTTACAAAAGTAACAGATTCAGGCGAGGTGTATTCGTTCACACGCTATAATGCAGACAGTCAGCCGGTAGTACGTATAGACTTTATGGGGAGACCCCATGCGGGCGTATTGCCGCACATTCATGTATACGGATATAATGAAAGCGGTCAGCGTAACTATTCCCATGTGTTCACGATGCTGATGCAAATGATCGATTAAATCTATTAGGAGGAAAATGGGAGTATGAGTGCCATTTGTATTGCTGTACTTCAAATCGATGGACCAGCATTGATAGACTGTTGCGATTTGGCGATATTAGAAGAAGAACATGGGATCGGAATACGTTTTGATGGGTTTTATGTAGAACCTTTTTTAGAATCGTACAGGTCGATTGGAGGAAGGTTAATTAATTTTTCTGATAACAGTTCTGTGGAAACATGCGAAGAATTATTATGCCCCGATTATTGTAATGTTGAACAGATTGAATCAAGATGCTCTTTTGAAACTAGATTAAAGAAAATTGTTCAGTCTGTCGGTTATTTTAAGGATAAAGGGGCTCGAGTTGAATTATTCTTAGGAGAAAGCGGAGAGACTTATGATGATTATGAACATATTACTTGCAAGATTGAGCAGGCAGTTAGTGTCATACTTAGCAAATATGATACAAGCAAAGCAATTCCTTCTTTGCATTTGATCTTTAAATGAGAACGATAGACGATTTGGTGCTTACACGGGGATGGTAAGAGAAAGGATTCAGCTACTCGTATGATCCCTGGGGCGCGTGTACGACTT
>HF985405.1 GCA_000432015.1 Clostridium sp. CAG:1024
GGAGTTCGCGTCACCCAATAGATTGAATCGGCAATGAGAAAAAGCTGGATTCCGGTTGCAAATTCGTATGGGGGGGTAGATACATGAACTCTGTTGGCATTGACATTTCAAAAGGAAGAAGCACAGTCGCCGTCATGCGCCCCTTTGGAGAGGTCGTCATCTCACCCTTTGAGGTGCGTCACACCGACAGTGAACTGAGCGAGCTGGCAAGGCAGCTTAAAAGCCTGGACGGTGAGACTCGTGTGGTCATGGAGGCCACTGGGAACTACCATGCGCCGGTAGCAAAGCTGCTCCACGACGCTGGACTATATGTTTCCGTTGTCAATGCAAAGCTGGTGCATGGCTACGGGAACAACGATCTGAGGCGTGTTAAGACCGATCGGAAGGACGCCGTAAAGCTGGCGAACTATGGCCTTGATCGCTGGCTTACCTTGCCGAGATATGTTCCGGAGGAAAATGCCCGGCTGCTGCTGAAGAGCTGCTATCGCCAGTACCGGCAGTCTTCCAAAGTACAGACTGTTCTAAAGAACAATCTGATCTCCCTGCTGGACACAGCTTTCCCAAATGCAAACCGCCTATTCAATAGTCCTGCCCGTGCAGATGGAAGTGAGAAGTGGGTGGACTTCGCAGCGGAGTTTTGGCATTGTGAGTGTGTTTGTAAACGATCCGAAAAGGCATTCGTGAACAAGTACCAACGGTGGTGCCGAAAGCATGGGTATTACTACAGCGAAGATAAAGCACACGCCATTTACCATGAGGCCAGTGAACACATTATTGTGACCGCCAGTTTGTATATTTCCATTAAAATATACTTTTTTACTCCCAATGGTGACCGAATAGATTGTAGCATATTGCTCTTTGTGATTGTTTTTAGTCATCGGACCAGCAAGACTACCAAAGGCTTTTGCTGCAGCATCAGAGCTTTCGTATAGGCCTATTTCATCCATTAAAGGCTTTATTATTGCAGACTTTACTTCTTTTTCTCCGAGCTTGGCACACGCTTTTCTAAATACACGAGCAATTTCTATCGGATTATAGTTACCCGCCTTTTTAAGAGCCGCTAACTCGTCAGCCGCTTCATCAAGTATTTTGCGCACCCGGAGACAATGCCCCACAGGTCTGTTTAGCCATGGAGGCAGTCCTTGAGGATACCTCCATTGCCGACTGACCTCATTCAGCCAGAGCCTGCAAACAATTTTGCGCATAACTCTTGACGGCACCCATTCATAGCAGACTCTGCAAACAAATTTGTGCATAATTCTCGACATTACCATGGTTTACTGTACTGGTATCAGATAAAAATCACCTGACAGGAATCGCTCCGAAACATATTGATGTAAACAGTAGCTGCATTTGTTTTTTTCAAAATCATATAAGAAAACCACAGCATGTGATCCAGAATCAGCATCTAGCACTTCGCATATGATATAGTAGTTATTTTCTATTGCTTGTACTCCTATAAACATACGATCCAATCGGTTAATTCCGCTGAAGGTTCTTTTTCCATCAAACGAACTAAGATACTGAAATGCTGGAGATTGACCTAAGAAAGAAGTACGGTCTACAGTTTTTGTTACCCCTTCCTTCGTAAATCTAACTGAGTTGTACCCGTTTTTTTTGGATTTGAACCGCGCTCTGCTGTTTATGTACAAACTCTTCGGCATCATATTCACGGGAAACTTGCGTTGCAATATCGAATTCAACGAGTTTTACTTGATCCGTAATAATGATTTTGTTGTCTTGATAAAATCCACTTGCTTTCATGTCATTTTTGTCAACACACTGCAGGTATTCTGAATTAGCAGCTGGTTCCGAACAAAACTTACCGCTATAGTGAATATCAAATGTGCTTCCATCCAGATTTATGGACGCAATATTCCAGTAGTATCCTGATTCTTTATCTCTTTCAGAAAAACAAAACCATGTTGTTTCGTTTTGAACAGTAAAGACTTCCTCGATACGACCATGAAAACCTTTCCCCATCAGGTCTGAGAAAAGATACACTTTATCATCCAAATAGCTGTATATAGAGTTGTTTTCATATACTGCGAAGACAGAATCAGCGCCAGTAGATTCAAACTCTCTAAACTGGTGTTGCATGGGTAAATGGAAAATACACCCTTGAAAAACAAAAGCAATACAAATCACTAAAACAAAACAGACTACTCGCTTCATCGTTACTCCCATCCAAGAATTTCCAGTATTTTCGTTGGGATGCACACAGTAATCATTCGATCATCACGAATGAAGTCCAGGTCCGCATCCTTTGTCGATCCTTCCATAATACTCATTCCAAAGCACAAATTATGTAATAGCCATTCAGATGAAATATTATCTGATTCGCGATCAAACAACTCTTCTGTTCTAGTTAAGACTTCTGAAACTTTCTGTCTCTCGTAGCGAGATTTAACTTTATAAGAGCCTGAAATCTTCACACTGTTTTTTTCGTAATTGAATTCAATGGAAGTGGAAGTATATGGAGAAAGAATATCATTGATTTCTCTTTCAGCTTCTTTAACAGAATAGGATTCTTTGAGCTCCATATTGATTTTACGAAAATTAACTGCATTGACAACGTGATTAACAGCAGTAGTAACTGCAACACCAATCAACCCAATTACAGTACCAATTGGAATCCATACAGTACCAGATTCATCAGATCTCACTATGGGATTGTTGTTACAATAAACATACATGTTATGTCCGAGCAATCCTTGTCCAGTTCCTACAAAACGATCCGCATTCAGGAACCTGCCGACCTCGGGGTCGTAGTAACGGCTCTGCAGGTAGTAGAACCCCGTCTCGGTGTCGTAGACATAACCACGGTAACGGAAGGGGTTCAGGGCACCGAGAGTGCTTGCCAGGGTTTCGGTAACAGCGAGGCTTTTGCCCCAACTGTCGTAAGAATATTCTACGACAGCGCTGCCATTGCCGTCAATCAACTTGACAATATCCCCCTGTCCGTTGCGGACATAGTAGTAAT
>HF985406.1:0-5546 GCA_000432015.1 Clostridium sp. CAG:1024
CCGCGTACCCGCGTCGGCGTCATGACGGTCGCCATGAAGGACGGCGAAGCGCAGACCGGCTTTGAAGGCCCCGGCTGCGGCACGGGCTTTGAAGCATATGCGGAGCGCATCGACGTCATTGCCGCTGCAAGGGACGCGGCAAACACTGCCGTCACGATGCTCCATGCACCGGAATGCCCTGCGGGGCGCATCCCGGCGGTGATCGACGGCGGCTTCGGCGGCGTCATCTTCCACGAAGCCTGCGGCCACAGCCTCGAAGCGACGAGCGTTGCGCGCGGCAACTCCGTATTCAGCGGAAAGATCGGTGAAAAGATTGCGGCGGACTGCGTGTCCGCGGTCGACGACGGCACGCTCGCGGGCGAGTGGGGGACGCTGTCCGTTGACGATGAAGGTACGCCGACCCGGCGCAATCTGCTCATCGAAAACGGGATCCTGCGCGGCTATCTTATCGACAGGCTCGGCGGACGCATCATGGGAATGCCCGTGACCGGCTCGTCCCGCAGGCAGAATTATATGCTCGCGCCCACGTCGCGCATGACGAACACCTTCATTTGTCCGGGAACGGACGATGAGGAGGAGATGATCCGCCAGATGGATCGCGGTCTCTATGCAAAGCGTATGGGCGGCGGCAGCGTGAACCCCGTAACGGGCGAATTCAACTTCGCCGTGTCCGAGGGCTACTTTGTCCGCGACGGCAGGATCCATTGCCCGGTGCGCGGCGCGACGCTCATCGGCAAGGGGTCGGAGATTCTGAAAAAGATCGACCGCGTCGGACGCAGAATGTGGATGGGACAGGGCATGTGCGGTTCGCTTTCCGGCTCGATCCCGACGAATGTGGGACAGCCGCGCATCCGCGTATCCGAGATCACCGTCGGCGGCAAGGGAGGTGCGATCGAATGAAACTGGAAGAATACCGCAGCAGGGCGTTTGCCTATGCGCTCGAGCAGGGCTGCGATGCGGCCGAAACATACTACGTTTCCGGCGATTCCCTTTCGATGAACGCGCAGGACGGCGAGATCGACCGCTATGAGGTCAGCCGCCAGGCGGGCTTGAGCCTCCGCGTTCAATATGAAGGCAGCGACGGCTATGCGTATACCGAGGCGCTGGACGATCCGGAACAGCTCGTGCGCCGCGCCATGGACAACGCGAAGATCATTGAAACAACGGACGAGCATCCCATGCAGGGACGCTGCACCTATGAAACGGTCACGCCTGCGCCGAATCCCTTTGAAGGGCTCAGCGAGGAGGAGATGATCCAAAAGACGCTCCGGCTCGAAAAGGCCGCGCTAACGGCCGATCCCTCGGTCAAGCGAACCGCGGTATGCGAAGTCGGCCGCGGCACGGGTCACATTGAACTGCACAACACGCGCGGCCTTGCCGCCGTGCGGGACGTCTCCGAAGGCTACTGCGCGGTCGAGACGATCCTCGGGAAAAACGGTACGCTTAAAACGGGCTATGCCGTGCGCGTAGGCGCGGAAGCCGCAAAGCTCGGCGCATGCGCAAAGGCCGCCGTGCGCGAGGGTCTCGAAAAGTTCGGCGCGTCCACCGTGCCGTCCGGCGAGTACCGCATCCTGCTCAAAAACACCGCCGCTTCCGATCTGCTGCGCGCGTTTATGCCCGTGTTCTCCGCGGACGAAGCGCAAAAGGGCTGCTCGCTGCTCGCGGGCAGGGAGGGGCAGACCGTCGGCAGCGAGAAGATCAGCATCGTGGACGACCCGTTCCATCCGGTGTCGCCGCGCGCGTTCGACGGCGAGGGAACGCCCTGCCGCAGAAAGGACGTCGTCGAGAACGGCGTGCTGAAAACGCTTCTGCACAACCTTAAGACCGCAAGAAAGGCGGGCGTCAAAAGCACGGGCAACGCAAGGCGTGCGTCCGCGGCATCGCCCGTCGGCATCGGCCCCACGGTGTTCTATGTCGTGCCGGGCAAGTCCCCGTACAGCGCGCTCGTCAAGCGGCTGAAGAACGGACTCGTCATTACCTCGCTCGAGGGCCTGCACGCGGGGCTGGACCCCGTCTCCGGCGATTTTTCGCTGAAAGCGGAGGGCTTTTTCGTCGAGGACGGCAGGATCGTGCGCCCCGTTTCCGAGATCACGGTCGCGGGGAATTTCCTCACGCTTCTGCAGGATACGCAGGCCGTTGGCAGCGATCTCAGGTTTCCCTATGCGGGCGCGGATTATGTCGCCAGCCCGAGCCTGCTGCTGCGCCGGCTCGTCGTTGCGGGCGGTTGAGCCGTATCTGCGCGGCAACGCGGACAAACGCCCGATTTTTCGGAAAAATAAGAAGATTTTCATTGACATGGCCCCGGGCTTGTGGTATCTTATTCAAGGTGCCCCCAAAGGGGCTCATTTTTGATATGTGAACCTAATAGGAGGGGTATCGTCATGCGCGTTAAGATCACGTTGGCCTGCACCGAGTGCAAGCAGAGAAATTACAACACCTTCAAGAACAAGAAGAACGATCCCGATCGCGTCGAGTTCATGAAGTATTGCCGGTTCTGCCGCAAGCACACGCTCCATCGCGAATCCAAGTAACAAAGCCGTAAAGGAAGAGGAATCATGGCAAAGGAAATGAAGGCTGCCGACAAGAAGGCCGTCGATAAAAAGACCGCCGACAAGAAGGCCAAGAAGGAAAACCGCTTCAGCCTCATCCGCTATTTCCGCGAGATGTTCGGCGAGGTCAAGAAGCTCACCTGGCTGACCGGCAAGGAGCTGCTCTCGCACACGGTCGCTGTGTTTGTGTTCGTGATCGTGATGGCGGTCGTGATCTATGTGCTGGATCTTGCGTTCGGTTCCGGCATGGGTGCGCTTGAGAGCATCAAGATCGGGTGACGCCATGAGCCAGGAAGCCAGATGGTTTGTCGTCCATACCTATTCCGGGTATGAGAACAAGGTCAAAGAAGACCTTGAAAAATCCATCGAGAACCTTGGCATGCAGGACACCGTACTCGAGGTCAAGTATCCCACGGAGGAGGCCATCGAGATCCTCCCGAGCGGGAAGAAAAAGGTGACGCAGCGCAAGGTATTCCCGGGCTACGTCATGGTCAAGATGCTGGTCGACGTCGTGGAAAAGCCCCGCGAGGACGGCGGAAAGAGCATCGAGTGGGTCATGAACCCGCGCGCCTGGTACGTCGTGCGGAACACGCGCGGCGTGACCGGATTTGTGGGACCGGGAAGCAAGCCCGTGCCGCTCTCCGACGAGGAAGTGACGGCCATGGGCGTCGAGCGGATCCCGATCGTGCTGAATATCGAGGTGGGCGAGAGCGTCCGCGTCGTGTCCGGCCCGCTTGAGAACTTCATCGGTCGGGTCGAGCAGCTCGATCCCGAACGGCAGAAGGTCAAGCTCACGGTGTCCATGTTCGGCAGAGAAACGCCGGTCGAGCTGGATTTCGTCCAGGTGCAAAAGATCTGACGGTCGTCCGTCGATGGTACGAACAAGAGAAAAACACAGGCTGTTTTTCGCGCAGACTGCTGCGCAAAAAATAGATGTGGGAGGGGGAGGCACCCCGTCCGCACCACAAAATACTTAGGAGGGAACTGCAATGGCAAAGAAAATCGTCGGCTATGTAAAGCTGCAAATTCCTGCGGGCAAGGCAACGCCCGCGCCGCCGGTCGGCCCCGCGCTCGGCCAGCACGGTCTGAACATCATGGGCTTCTGCAAAGAGTTCAATGAAAAGACCAACAAGCAGGCGGGACTCATCATCCCCGTCGTCATCACCGTCTATCAGGATCACACCTTCTCCTTCATCACGAAGACGCCTCCGGCCGCCGTACTGATCAAGAAGGCGTGCAACATCGAGTCCGCGTCCGGCACGCCGAACAAGATCAAGGTCGCAACCATCACGAAGGCTCAGGTGAAGGAAATCGCAGAGCTCAAGATGCCCGATCTCAATGCAGCGAGCGTTGAGGCCGCAATGAGCATGGTCGCAGGCACCGCCCGCAGCATGGGCGTTGTCGTCGGCGAGTAAGGAGGAGCGACGATGAAGCACGGTAAGAAGTATATCGACAGCAAGAAGAGCATCGACACGCTGAAGCAGTACGATGTGCACGAGGGCCTTGAGGCGGTCGTCAGCACCGCGAAGGCCAAGTTCGATGAGACCATCGAAGCCTCCATCCGCTTGGGCGTTGACCCGCGCCATGCAGACCAGCAGGTCCGCGGCGCCGTGGTTCTGCCGCACGGCACGGGCAAGACCGTCCGCGTTCTCGTTTTCGCAAAGGCCGACAAGGCACGCGAAGCGCAGGAGGCAGGTGCGGATTACGTCGGCGACGAGGATCTCGTGAAGAAGATCCAGACCGAGAACTGGTTCGACTTCGACGTTTGCGTCGCGACCCCGGACATGATGGGCGTCGTCGGCCGCATCGGCCGTATCCTCGGACCGAAGGGCCTCATGCCGAACCCGAAGAGCGGCACGGTCACGATGGACGTCGCAAAGGCGATCGCGGACATCAAAGCCGGTAAGGTCGAGTACCGCGTGGACAAGACCTCCATCTGCCACTGCCCGATCGGCAAAGCGTCTTTCGGCGTTGAAAAGCTTGAGGAGAACCTGAACACCCTGATGGACGCCATCATCAAGGCAAAGCCGGCGGCCGCGAAGGGTACCTACATCAAGAGCCTCGTCGTTTCCTCGACGATGGGCCCTGGCGTGAAGTTCAACGCCATGAAGTTCTAAGGAAAACCGTTGACAAGCGCCACGGGTGCGTGATATACTCATCCGTGGCAAATGAATATCGCCCGAGACAGCCGGTAGCGCGAGAGCGTGTAAATCCTGCCGAGGCAAGCATGGTTTGATGCATTCAAAACATATGCGCTTCCTGTCTCGCGGCGGGAAGCGTTTTTCAGTTTGAACCGAGGAGGTGAAACAACAACTATGGCAAATGCAAAGAACATCGAGATGAAGGCCGCTCAGGTGGCTGAGATCAAGGAAAAGCTCGAGAAGGCAACCTCCGTCGTGCTGTTTGACTACCGTGGACTGACCGTCGCGGAAGTGACTGCGCTGCGTGCGGAGATGCGCAAGAACGGCGTCCAGTATCTGGTTCTCAAGAACCACATCTTCAAGCGCGCATGCGAGGCTGCCAACGTGGATCTCCACTTTGAGGACCTGCTGCACGGCACGAACGCTTTCGCGTTCGGTTACGAGGATGCGGTGACCCCCGCGAAAGTCCTGAAAGAGTTCGCAAAGAAAGCGAAGAAGGGCGAGATCAAGGGCGGTATCATCGAGGGCGAGTTCATGGATGCAGCGAACGTCAACGCGATCGCCGATCTGCCCAGCCGCGACGTGCTCATCGCTCGTCTGCTTGGCAGCATGATGTCGCCGATCTCCGGCCTCGCAATCGTACTCGACCAGATCGCCAAGAAGCTTGGCGGCGGCGAAGCGACCGAGGAAGCTGCGGAGTAACGCACCACAACGACACCAATTTTCAAATTTTTACAGGAGGATTTCATCATGGATAAGGAACAACTGATTGCTGATATCAAAGCGATGTCCGTTCTCGAGCTTGCTGAGCTCGTGAAGGCGCTCGAAGAGGAGTTTGGCGTTTCCGCAGCGGCGA
>HF985406.1:5616-11210 GCA_000432015.1 Clostridium sp. CAG:1024
AGAAGACCGAGTTCGACGTCATCCTGAAGGACGTCGGCTCCGAGAAGATCAAGGTCATCAAGGTCGTCCGCGAGCAGACCGGCCTCGGCCTCAAGGAAGCCAAGGAAGTCGTCGACAACGCCCCCAAGGCTGTCAAGGAAGGCATCTCCAAGGAAGACGCAGAGAAAGTCGCTGCTGCTTTCAAAGAGGTTGGCGCAACCTGCGAGATCAAATAAGTCCGATTTCGACATCAAGCGTCCTGCTCCGACGGGACGCTTTTTTGCATCCGTCTCCGCATGCTCGATCACGTTCGGATAGATCTGTTCGAGCATGGCGTTCAGCTCGTCCACATACCCTTCATAGATCCCGCTGCATACCTCTGCCGCCCGCTGCACGTTCCGCCAGTTGTCCGGGCACTCTCGCTGCAGATCCGCCAGCGTATACTCCACGAGCTCGCCGTATTGGTTCTGCCGAACGCCCTCGCCCCAGCGCTGTACCGCCGCGCTGTCCTGTTCCGTTCGAATGTCGAGCGCCTTCATCGTCTCTACGAATGCCGTCGTCCGTGCCTTGAGGTTTCGCGCATACGCGCCGCCCGCCTCATTGAACGGCCGCTCGATCATCTCTTCGAGACGATTCCGCACCTCCGTGTTCTTCCCGGCGAATGCGTCGATGTTCCGCACCACGTCCTTCAGGCCCCAGCTGCGGTTTGCATGCAGCCCTCCCGCAAGAAGCTGCGCAACCTCCTTTCCGGTCGGGATCTTCCGTCCGTCCTCGTACCGCTCCTGCGTGCTTCCCAAAATCTCCCGCGCCCGCTCCAACGCCGGCCGTGCCTCCCGCTCCGGAAACGTGCGGCGGATGGATTCACGAATTTTTTTAGAATTTTCAAATTGGGGGTTGCTTTTTTCTGCCCCGTCGCGTATACTAATAGCAGAAAGAGTTCCATCCTTGGGAGCGCCCGAAAGGGAAGAGCCCGGATTGATGGGGCTCTTTCTATTTCTGATGTTCCCAATTCCGTAAGCCACTTGCTTCCCTTCGATCCCTTGCGGAACGGATAACGTGATTTGATAATACTTCCCATCCACGTCTTCAAAAAACACATCTCTGTATTTCCATCCGTTGATTGCGAGGTCCTCATGTTCTGCGCCCTTGTCTGTTTTGATAACATCTCCAGCGTCTTTTGACACCTGAGCGACCTCGTCAATATAGAGAGATGCTTCTGCCCGCGTTCTTGCTTCCGGCATTAGATTCCCATATGCATCATAATAATCGGAGAAATTGCTCAATTCCCCTGCCGTTGTCTTTAGCGCTCGCGTCCCGTATCCGGTTATCGTCAGTACGCTTCCGTCAGCGGACTTGATATCGATTGTCCCCTCGTCGTTCACAAGGTTCTGAATGTAGTTTTCAATCTGTATCGCCCACTTTGCCGGATCGCGTCCGTGCAGAACCCTTGCTCCATCCGCTTTTACATAGTATTTTGTCTTTCCCTTTTCATCGACAAACGACCGTATCGCAAACCTCGGTTCTACTTTCTTGCTCGCTTCCGTTTCCTGCCCCTTTGCCTCCTCCAGCAGAGACCAGTAATAATCCCTTGCTTTTGCCACGTCACGGATCATGGTGGAGGCGCCGCGTGCCGCCTGCTGCTCCGTTTCAAAGCGCATCGGAAGCCCGCGGAAGCCCTCCGACACTTCGATTTCGTTTGCCTCCGCCCAGCGCCTTTTCGCGTCCGTCGTGTCCGCAAGCATGGCCGGCAGCGTGATGCGGCCGGCTTTGTTCCGCACGCCCTGATCTGTCGCATATGGCAGCGTGCTCAGATATGCGTCTCGGTTTTGATTTTCGCGCCGCATTTCAAGCTCTGAGGCGGTTTCACCGTTTAGGCGATAAATCCTGTCATCGATCTCGCCCGCGCGCTCTCCGCGGCTCTCCGCTCGCCACAGCAGCGGATTTATATCGCCCCGCTCTCGCTGCGCCGCCGCTGCGGATGCGGGCTATCCGCTTTACTTTCCCGAGAAATTTGTGTACAATAGCAATATCCACATCATTATGAGCGAAGGAGCATGTCATGGAATATCGCGGCCACTTTAGCATCGGTCAGAAGGAAAACTTTCACTATAACTATTCGGTCACGCAGAAACGCTCGATCTTTGCCTGCGTCCTCGTGTTTGTGATCATCCTGCTGCTGAACGGGTTCATGCGCTTCAGTGCCGGTCGTGCGGCAAATTTCGGAGGCGGTCTGCTGCAGGCGCTCCCGATGGCTGCGGTCGGCGGCGTTGCGCTGTATCTGTTCAATGTGATCATGATCTATGTGCGCATCCGCACGATGTATAAAAAGAACCTGATGCAGCCGTTCCATCAGGATGTGCTGATCGACAGCGTCGGACTGCATGCAACATCCGAGCGCGGCACGATGGATCTGCCCTGGGCAAACATCGGCACTGTGCAGGAGCTCGGGAATCTGTTCCTGTTCTTTGTCTCGAACACGAATGCTTACGTCATCCCGAAAAAGCAGATGAAAGACCCGGCTGCGGAGGCGGCGACGATCCGAGCGATCCTGCGCGAGCATATGGATGCGTCGAAGCTCAAGCTGCTTGGCTGACCAACGCGTCGCTGCGCATCGCGCGTCGGCAGAATGCGATGCGCGGAGCGTGACGCATCGGAAAGGAAGATCGCC
This sequence comes from Clostridium sp. CAG:1024, assembly GCA_000432015.1. GTDB lineage: Bacteria > Bacillota > Clostridia > Christensenellales > CAG-138 > CAG-1024. The sequence goes on from HF985406.1 coordinate 8,264, forward strand.
CGAAAAAGGGCGAACAAGAAACGCATGAAGCATCTTCTCAACATTGTGAAGGGCATGCTCGTCGGCATGGCGATCATGATCCCCGGCGTGAGCGGCGGTTCCATGGTCATGTCTATGGGACTGTATCCGGCGCTGCTCTCCCTGATCTCCGGCACGCGCGATGAGCGGAAGGGGACGCTGCCCGTCCTGCTCCCGTTCGGCATCGGCGTGCTTGCGGGCATCGTACTGTTCTCGTTCCTGCTTGCGGCAGCGCTTGCAAACTTCCCGCTGCAAACCGCGATGGCATTTATCGGCCTGATCCTCGGCGGCATCCCGATGCTCTGGCGGCAGGTGCGCGGAAAACGTGTCACGCTGAGCAACGGACTGGGCTTTTTCGGCGCGGTGGCCGTCATGGCGCTCATGCTCATTCTGAGCGCAAGGGCGAACCTCGACCTTTCGCTTGCGCCGTCCGTGTGGCACTGCGCGCTCGCGTTGATCCTGGGGTTCCTCTCGGCTTCGACGATGATCGTGCCGGGCGTGAGCGGCAGCGCGCTCATGCTGATCCTCGGATACTATTATGAGATCACAGGGCGCGTCAAAACGCTCTCTACCGCGATCGTGACCGCAAACGGGCAGCAGATTGCGGAAAACGTGCTGGTGTTCGTGCCGTATCTGATCGGTGCGGTGCTGGGCATCGCGCTGACCTCGAAGGCGATTCAGCGGCTGATCCAAAAGCATCCGTCAACGACGTATTACACGCTGATCGGTTTGATGGCGGCATCGCCCGCCGCGGTGTTGTGTAAGATTACGGTCGATTACGGCGCAGTCAGCCTGCCGGGCTATCTCATGGCCGCGCTGTGCCTTGCTGTCGGGTTCACGGTCGCCTATGTGCTGAGCCGCGACGAGGAAGGCGAACACGCCGAAAAGGGCGGGGGAGCGGAGAACAAACCCGCGGACGGCGGAGCAGAATAACGCGCAGGATGCGCCAAAACAAACAAAGACAATGCCCGCTGCGGATCGTGCAGGGGCATTGTTTGCATTTTGGGCGCTGCGGCACAAAGAAGGGCGGGCAGACGGTCAGAAGCGCGCCGCCAAAATTGCGCCGATCGGGTCTTTCAGGTGTTCGTCGCGGTAATAGACATAGTTCTGCGACGCGACATAGGGATTGCCGTCGTTCCATTGCACGGATTCGATGACGGTTGTGGGATCGGGACGGCCGGTCACGACGGTCACGCGGTTGTGGATGCGGTTGGAAAGCAGAACCATGAACCGATCCTGCGACGGATCGAGCGACAGATGCGTTCCTGCAAAGCCGTTGACCGCGATCGTTCCGTCGGCAAAGCATGACGGTACCTCGCTGTAGGTCTGAAGCGGGTGCTTCGCGTAGCAGAGATACCCGAGATAGTGTGTGTACGCGCCGTCGGGCAGACGGTGTCCGGTGCGGTTTTTGCCCATCTCAACGAGGCTGCTGCGGGATAGGATCTCGCAGCGGATCAGCCCCTGCGCGAGCTTTGCCATGTCCTGCGCGGTGGAAAACAGCCCCGCGTGTCCGCAAAGATCGGCGCCGTCGCGGCTGATGCGCCGCGCTTTCGGGTCATGAACAACGCCGGTGGGGCAGTCCGTATCGAGATAGTAGCTGCCGTCCGGCAGGATGCGGCGCTCATAGTTATAGCAGGCGGTGTTCGAGAGCCACTGGGCGGGGACGGAGGCGAAGGTGTTCTGCATGTCGAGCGGGAGAAGTACGTTCTCGCGCAGATAGGTGTAGTAGTCGCAGCCGGCGGCGCCTTCGATGACGTATTTGAGCACCATCGCGCCCATATCCGTATAGAAGCGGCGTTCCGGGCGCGGCACGACATGCATGGTAAAGAGCGCTTGCAGCGCATGCTGCGCATCGGGCTGGGCATCGACGCGCTGCTCGGTCGCGATTGCCGTTTGAAAGGCGAGCAGATCGCCGATGCGTACATCGGAAATGCCGGAAAAGCGCTTGTCAAATTGACCGACCGTGTCCGTCAGCCGGAGTTTGCCGCGCTCGGCAAGCTGCAATACGGAGATCGCAGTGAACAGCTTGGTGACGGATGCAAGATCGAACAGCGAGTCTGCGTTCACGGGGCGTTCTGCGGGCTGCATCCCGTGCTCGGTGAGCACGCATTCCGCAAGACGGCCGTAGTGGCAGAATTCCGCCGCGCCGCCGTTTCCGTAGGCGACGGAGATCCCCGTAATGATGCGCTTTTCGTCGGTCAGACGGCGCATCCCCTCCATGAGCTGCATAGTCGGTCTCCTTCCGTAACTCGCTTTTCACAGTATACCACAGCGGGACGCGCTCTGTCCCGAAAAAAGGAAAACAGGCGAGGGGGCTTTGCGGCGCAGGGCGGGAGATGGTATAATAGCGAAAAAATGAAAGGACGCACAGCGGGCGAACGTCATGCGGGTTCTGGTCACGGGTCTGACGGGAAAGACGGGACGGTGTTTTCTTGCCGAGCTTTGCAGGCGCGGTCTGCAGGGGAACGACTATCGCGCGCTGGTGCGCGAAACGAGCGATACGCGGGCGATCGAGCAGAGCGGCCTGGCGCTGGAAGTATGCCGGGGCGACCTCGACAGGGAAGCGGATCTTGCCCGCGCCCTGCAGGGCATGGATACCGTGCTGCACATTGCGGGCATTCAAAAGTCGGTGCCGCTCGTGCGTCAGGCGCGAAAGGCCGGCGTGAAATGGTTGATCCTTGTCCACACGACCGGCATCTATTCAAAATACAAGCGCGCGGGCGAAGAATACCGGCAGGCAGAGCGGGAGATCGCCGCCATGCTCGAAGGCACGGGGATTGCGCTGACGATCCTGCGGCCGACGATGATCTATGGCGGGCCGGACGATGGCAACATCGCGGTGTTCATCCGCATGACGGACAGGCTCCCGCTGTTTCCCGTCGTGTCGGGCGGCCGCTTTGCCTTGCAGCCGGTACACAGGCAGGATCTC